>JADFYB010000064.1 GCA_015233245.1 Nitrospirota bacterium
CCTGGGGCCCGGGCTTACTAAATTATCCGCATTATCCACTCAATCGCTTAAACCACAAGACTTAGCGCTGTTTAAAGAACTGATCGGGAAACTTGCTATCGCAAATATCCTGAATTTTTATATGCAGATGTTTGTTCACGCAATGACATTAGCAATGGCACGTGAACTTATCGAAAATGGTACTTTAAGTTATCGGAGTGCTATAGCAGAGGTTTTAAAAAAGTTTTCCTCACTCCTTTTTTCCGGAACCCTCTTTGGTATCCTTTTGGTTGCAGGACTGATGCTGCTTATAGTGCCGGCAATACTTATCAACTTCTTTTTCATGTTTACATACGTTCTTATAATAAAGGAAAACAAACACTCCTTTACTGCAATACGTGAAAGCATAAAACTGGTAAGGCGTAACCTCAACGCTGCATTTTCGGTCTATGTAACCCTTTTTACCACAGCCATCACTGTATCCATAGTCAATGTGTTGGCCACAAGTGTGATGGAAAGCATTGCTGATACAAACGCATTACATAACGCTGCAAACAGCATTTTAAGCGGAATACTCGCCGCCATTGCTCATGATAAATATGAAAAGATATTAAATATCATTAACAACACTCCCTCATATCTGGCAATCGCGGTGACAACCATTCTAACCGGCGTTGTAATGGCTTTTATTGCCATTATGGTACTAAAAACCTATGATGTGCTAAAAGAGCCTGACCCTGCCAGTGCCGCCATTATAGAAGCATGATAGATACCCACTGTCATCTTGAAATGACACCCTTTGAGGGAGTTGTCGGAGACATCGTAAGAAGGGCTGCTGAGGCTGGCGTAAGTCCCCTTATAACGATAGGCTCTGATGTTGAAAGTAACGAAAGAAACAAGGCGATAGCCGAAGCTTATGAAAATGTCTTTCTCTCTGTCGGTATTCATCCCCATGAGGCAAAAGATTTAACCACAAACGTTTATGAAAACCTGCGTGTTCTTTGCAAACACAAAAAGTGTGTGGCAGTTGGCGAGACCGGTCTTGATTACTACCATAATCACTCGCCTAAAGATGTACAAAAGCAAGCATTCATCAAGCATATAGAACTGTCAAAGGAAACCGGATTGCCTTTGGTAATCCACAGCCGTGAGGCCTCAGAGGATACATTAAGAATACTCACCGACCATAAGGTGACACGGGGGGTTTTTCACTGTTTTACCGCAAATGTGGAGACGGCTAAAGAGGTTATGTCAATGGGACTTTATATTTCATTTTCCGGCACTGTTACTTTTAAAAATAACCCTGATGTTGAAAAAGTTATAAACGCTGTCAGCGATAACCACCTTCTGATTGAAACCGATGCCCCGTACTTAGCGCCGGTGCCGCACAGAGGCAAGAGAAATGAACCAGCTTATGTAGTACATACCGCTAAAAAAATAGCGCAACTGCGCGGCATATCACTGGAGGATGTTGACAGAATCACAACGCTTAACGCTCAAACCCTGTTTGGGCTAAATACTCAATCACATGAAGACAAAATCGCCTATCAAATAAGAAACACGCTCTATCTTAACATGACCAATTCCTGTACAAACCGGTGTGTATTTTGTCTTAGAAACATAAATACAACCGTTAAGGGGCATAATCTCAGCCTTAAAGCTGATCCCTCGGCACAGGATTTGATTGTTGCAATAGGAGACAATCCGGCTAAGTACGACGAGGTGGTTTTTTGCGGTTATGGAGAACCGCTTCTAAAACTAGAAAATGTCATAACTGTGGCTAAACATATAAAGGCACACGGTGGCCGTATCAGGATAAACACAAATGGGCTTGGAAATATAATCCACAAACGCAACATACTGCCGCAACTTTCCGGTCTTGCCGATAAAATCTCCATAAGTCTTAATGCCCAGGATGCAGAGACCTATAACAGACTTTGTGCTCCGACAATGGTAAACGCTTACCCAGGGGTAATTGAATTCATACGAGAGGCAAAAAAACACATTCCAGATGTTATCGTATCAGTAGTTGATGTCCCTGGCGTTGACATTGCAAGGTGCAAAGAGAAGGCTACAGAACTTGGCGTAAATTTCAGGCTGCGGCATCTTGATGTTCTTGGGTAGTGGATTTTCCAAACGCTTAAACGACAAGCATCAAAATATTACTTTTTAGATTTTATGAGGATTTCTGGGTTTATCCCTTGACTTTTGAACTTTAACATGCTATACTAATGCTGAGAAGTAGTATATTAAGGGGGAGTCTAATATTATGGATATAAGTTTATATAATATTAGCAATTTTAGGAACACAGTCAACGCCTTAGATGGCGGAAAGAGGAATCCTGGCGGGCAGAACGCTGTTGCCTCTTTGCCTATGGGGCAGGCGATTGCATCCACCATAAACTCTAACATTGCACCTGTTTCTATTTTCACTCCTCCAAACCTTAATGTCCTCGATCAACTCAGCAAATCCCTGCTTGAGGCACAACAGAAACAAACTGAAGCTGAAAAAAGCAAGAAAAATAAGACAGATAACGTTACTCCTAATAACAATGAAAGTCCTTTGAATACGTCCCTAAGCAATCAGAATACTACTCTTGCCGACAGCCAAAGTGCAATTATGTCTTCAACAACGCAACCCTCTACGCCTATTATGTTTAGCGGAGACAGCGCAAAAAGCGCATTAAACTCGTATCAGAGTGCCTCCGCTAATTTCACAAACACTACAAGCGGAAAGAGTGGCTCGCTTGTAAATATTTCCGTATAATGCTATAAAGGCTGTACACACTCCTCATGTTTTTGCCTCATAACGATGTAGCCTGAGAAAATAATCATGACGCCACCGATTAGTGAAAACAGATTAACATGTTCGGAAAGGAATATTATGCCACACAATATAGACCCTACTGGTTCGATATAGCCTAAAATGGCAGCTTTGCATGCCTGTACTTTTTCCAATCCCTTGTAGTAGAGGTAGTTGGCTATCGTTGAGTGAAAAATCCCTATAACTATAAACATCCAAATATATTGCCGCGGTGGCAATGTAACAAATGGCAGTAGGTACAGTGCTACAAACGTGTTTTGTATAAAAACAATTATATTCCGGTTATACATATTCATGTAGAGCTTTAACAATATGACCAATACAGCATACATTACTCCTGAGACAAGACCTGAGATTATGCCAAAGAGATTCCTGTCAAACCCACCGCTTTTAACAATAGCAACGATTGAGACATCCTTTAAAATCAACCATAACCCAATTGTGGCAACAGTCAGGGATATGAAGATAGAAACATGAAGTTTATCTTTAAGAAAAACAGGTGAAAGTATTGCCACTAAAACCGGCGCTATGTAGTGCGTAAAGACGGCATTAGGTATAGTTGTCCACGAATAAGCAAGAAAAAACGAATATGTGTTTGATAACACCACTAAGCTTACCAAAGCTAATAATGAAATCTTCTTAAAAGATGGAAACTCCTGACGCATCTTTTTACTCAGAAACATGGGAAGTTGAATAAAGACAGAAATAGCAGATGGATAAAACATTATAGTTGCAACAGGTAATTCTGCACTCTTTATAAACACTCCAAGAGAGCTCCATATTATCATTGCAAGGATTATATATAAATAATAGGCCATTATAGGTAATAAATTAATGAAATACTTTAGAAATATGAGTCATTAAATCTCAGTAACTACACCAAACTTCTTAAGTAGCGCAGCCTTTACTGGTGTGGGCACAAGTGCGTCCACACAGCCGCCCAAAGATGCTATCTCCTTTACAGCTGTTGATGTGATGAAGGAGTATTCCTCAGAGGGCATCATAAAAATTGTATCAACGTTTTGATTTAAGCGTCTGTTTATCAAAGCCATTTGGAGTTCATATTCAAAATCAGAAACCGCTCTGAGACCCCTTATGATTACGGTGCTGTGTTTAGACAGGGCATACTCAACCACTAGTCCTTCAAAACTATCAATGATAATGTTATCCATGCAGCTGATGGAACTATGGATGAGAGCTGTTCTGTCCGCTACCGAAAAAAGTGGAGTCTTTTTGGGATTTGTCGCTATCGCAATAATCAGTTTGTCAAAAAATCTCGTGCTTCTCAGTACAATATCAAGGTGTCCGTTTGTAAAGGGATCAAACGTGCCCGGATAAATTGCCAATCTTTCCATACTATTAGATTATACATAAACGGCAGTGTTTTAGTCCTGAAAAAATTCATACACGGTTAATGAAACATCACCGTATGTATATTGCTTTTTAGTGATAAGTTTTCCAACTGTATGAGGCAGTGTTTTTTTTGACGGATGTTCAAGTATCACATAAGAATCCGCAGCCAGCACTTTGGATGAGGAAATGACAGGAAGAATGTTTTCAATTTCATTTGAGTAATATGGCGGGTCTATGTATATACAGTTAAAGGTTTCGTTTAGATTTTCTAGTTTTTTTAAGACACTTTTGGCATCCCCTACAAAAGCAGCACATGAGCCGCCCATTTTAAAAACCGGAACACTGACAATAGCCTCAATAGCCTTTGCGCTCTTATCAACAAAGACAATTCGCTCAGCGCCTCTGCTTAGAGCCTCAAGACCCACTGCTCCGGTGCCGGCATAGAGATCAAGGAATCGGCAACCCGATGTGATGTCTCTTGTGATATTAAAAAGCGATTCACGCACCTTTGCAGAGGTTGGTCTTAGTGTCTTACACACTGCAGCTTTAAGAGTCCTCCCTTTAAGCTCACCACCAATTATCTTAACTTTACCCATTATGCTGCTACTATGATACCACTTTCTGATTTAAACTATATATTCAGTTTACTGTAACATTAACCGACATATGCTCTTTAAAGCTTTCACACGCCTTGTTATAGATACACTGCACACATGTTACAATTTCCGAGATACTCTCAAATCTCTCACATATTATTATCGCCTCCATTGCCAAATCCTCCTTGTCACACAAAGGTTTTCAAACATTTCCGCCTCATTGTTAGTATATTTGTTGCCATAGTCACCCTATATCTTTTACACTATGAAGACTTCTTTACATGTCAGTTAAATCGAAGGCTCTTCGTTCTTTAAAGACTGAGAATCCTTGAGTCATTTTAGCGACTTTTTTGACCTCAGCGGCAGCCTGCGACAGCTTTTGATAAGAGTCTATATTGCTTGAGGCAGTGCTGACTATTCCAATAGAGAGGGAAAGAAGCGGGAATTTTTCCAGGTTGCCTTTGCGATTTTTAGAAAAATAATAACCAAGTTGATAGTCACCACCTCCATGTAGTTCAGGCAGTATATGTTTAAAGTGATGATTAATTTCAAAACATATCCCTTCTGATTGCCCCGGATCAGCTATCAGTATAAAATCATCTCCGCCAATATGCCCTACAAAGCTGCATTGAGCACTATACAATTTCAACACATCAGAAATGATTCTACCAAGCTCCCTTATTGCAATATCACCTCTGTCAAATCCATAGTTATCGTTAAAGGGCTTAAAATTATCAATATCAATGTAGCAAACATCAAAGTGGACTCCCTCACTAAATTTACGGGTTACTTATCTGAATATGGCGTCATTACCGGGTAAACCGGTCAGTGGATTAGCATTTCTTGCAAGTGATATGGTTTTTTCTGTTATCGCGCTTAAAAGAACGCTTACCGGAACAGTGCCATAATATTTGCCGCGGTGTGTAACACACACGTCATCATATATCACATCCTTACTTCTTGCCTGAATACGCTTGGCAGCATCCTCAAGAGTAGCCTCTGAGTCGATACTAATTACGATTTTTTCCATAAGCTCTTCTATCGTTTTACGATGATTTAACGCAACCCCGTAACCGCATTTGCCCAAAACCTGAAGTTCAAGAAACTCTCTTCTGTTTAGCGTACCGACAATGTAACCATCTCTTACAACTGGTATGAGCCGGGTTTCCTGATTAGATTTAAATTTATCATATGCCTCTCTGAGAGAGTCGTGCGGGTGTAGAGTATTTGTGTAAACAGTTAAATCACCTATACGTTTATCTTCTGCCGCTTTTATCGCACATCTGTCCCTGCCGCCTGGAATCGGCACAAAATTCCTTTGCGCAAGCATTGCCGGTTTTGCCAGCAAATAACCCTGAAAGTACTCGATTCCAAAATTTAAAGCAGCAAACATCTCCTCATCCCGCTCCACACCCTCAGCTATAACCTTTATACCTAACCTGTGGCAAGCCATAACGATTGCATCCACAAGATTATACTTCACGACTGTAGTGTCTATGTCTGAGATGAAATGCCGGTCAATTTTTACAAAATCTGGCTCTATTATTGAGAGCATCTTTAGTCCTCCATATCCGGCCCCAAAATCATCTATTGCTATTTTATATCCTTTCTTTTTCAACTGCTTTATCGCATTACCAAACAAAGTATAATTTTTAATGGCGCTTTCCTCGGTTATTTCTAAAACTATCCTTTCACGTGGTATGCTAAGTGCTGTACCGAAGAGATCACTCAGATCATAATCAGAAATTATTTTGACAAGAGTTTCAGGACACACATTTATGAAAATATGTTCCTGCACTCCCTGTTCAGATGCTTTTGTATAAGCAATATGACTGGCATGGCCATCTAACAGGTGTGACAACCCTGTATTTCTTGCCATATCAAACAACTCACCAGTATTAATACTTACACTTTGGTCGGTTATCCTGGTTAGTGCTTCAAAACCGAAGGGATAGCCATCAGCCTGGCTATATATGGGTTGAAAGTGTATTGTCAGCAAATCATTGTCTATCAGGTCAAATATCAGCTCTCTTTCACTTTGATATAAATCAATGTTTTGTGAGTTGCTTAGAGATGTAAGAACATCGGTATTTTCGTATGATTGTTTTACAACCATTTAAGCCTCCTTTTAATGTATTTGTTGTAACAGTGTTCCCAGAGCTGTAATTTTCATGCTCTGAAGAATTTTAACATTACAATTGTTACACTATAATGAAGCTTCTATTATATTTTAAGTTAAATGAACGGAGATCTCTGAGATTACCATCTCATCTTTTTTTCATACCTGTTTCTAAGCAGAGCAACGATACCGTTAATGATAAAAACGATTACCAACAAAACAGTAATAGCGGCGGCAGCATTTACAGAAAACCCTCGTTGTGGTCTAGTCACCCAGTTAAAAATCTGGATGGGCATATTAGTAAATCCATCAAAAAACCCTTGAAAGGAAAAGAATGGAAATTCAGTTTTTATCGGCATTTCAGGAAGAAAGGCGATATAAGTAAGAGCGCCAATCATGATAAGCGGTGCAGCCTCACCGATAGCGCGTGATATGGCTAAAATTGCACCGGTGAGAATTCCCGGCATAGCTGCAGGAATGACCTGCTTTCTTATGGTTTGCCACTTTGTGGCGCCCAGAGCGTATGAGGCCTCACGTATTGTGGATGGTATTGACCTTATAGCCTCACGTGAAGAAATTATAATAATGGGTAACACAAGAAGCCCCATGGTCAACCCTCCGGCAAGCACACTGTTCCCTAACTTTAATATTCTTACAAACAATTCAAGCCCTAAAAGACCATAAATTATAGCAGGTACGGCTGACAAGTTGGCTATATTGATTTCTATCAACTCAGTCATCCAACTCTTTTTAGCATACTCCTCCAGATATATAGCAGCTAGCACTCCGGATGGAAATGAAACCATAACTGTAGTTACTACAATCCAAATAGTACCTACCCATGCCGAAAGGATACCGGCCTCTAACGGTTTTCTTGAGGGAAAACTTATTAAAAACGTCAAGTTTAACCTGGGGAAACCGTCAGTAACCACATTGTATATCAGAAAAATAACCATAACAAGTCCAAACACTGCAGCAAGAAAGCCGATTACTGGAAATACCTTGTTAGCTATTTCGAATTTTTTGGGTTTATTCATAAACATACCTGAATTTCTTTTTTAAATAATAACTTAAAATATTTAAGAAAAAAGTCACGACAAAAAGACTCATACCAGCTGCAAAAATAGTTTTAAACTCAAGCGTTCCGGTTGGCGTATCCCCAAGACTTACCTGCACTATGTAGGCTGTAACAGTCTCTATCGGTATTAACGGATTCAGGGTAAAACGCGACTGCTGTCCGGCAGCTATGGCAACAACCATGGTTTCCCCGATTGCCCTGGATATGCCAAGTATAAATGAGGCTGCCACACCGGAAAGGGCCGCAGGAAGCACTATTTTAAAAGAAGTCTGAAATTTAGAGGCGCCAAGTGCAAACGAACTCTCTCTGATACTTATTGGCACAGATCTTAATGAATCCTCACTCATCGAAAGTACTATAGGTATAATCATAATCCCCATCACAATGCCCGGGCTAATAGCGTTAAAACCGGAAAGATTCGGAATAATCTTCTGCAAAAACGGTGTTATAACAAGCAGGGCAAAGTATCCATACACAACGGTTGGCACAGCCGCCAGTATTTCAATTGAGGGCTTTAGTATCTTTCTTGTTTTTTCGTTAGAATATTCGCTTATATAGATTGCCCCGATAAGACCTATCGGCAGTGCTATGAGCATAGAGATAAAAGTGGTTAGAAAAGTGCCGCAAAACAACGATATAATCCCAAAGTGTTTTTCAGCAAAGAGCGGCGTCCACTGAGTGTCAAACAGAAAATCCCGTATCCTGACAACAGCAAAAAACTCATATGTTTGAAACAACAGGACCAAGACAATCCCCACAGTTGTAAACACAGACAAGAGCGCGGCTAATAGCAGGATTACCTCTATTAGTTTTTCCACGACTCTTTTGTTAAACATACCTTAGCCGATCCTCTTTGTTAATGGCAACATTATAATTGAAAACCCTCTAAGAGGGCTTTTATTTTTTCAGATGATGGCACACATGCGGAGTTTAACATTTCAATTGTTACAATTATGTTACAATTTACAGAGTTGCAAAAAGATATTTATTAAGATTTTATCCACAAATTGCGCAGATTCTCGCAGATTTCCTTATCTGCATCCATCTGCGTCATCTGCGGATTACTCTTTACTTTTTGGTAAGCTACTTGGCATTACATAAGCAATGTCCAAAAGGTCTCTAAAACAAATATCTCTAAAACCCAAGCATGATTTTATTACCGCCAGGGCCTGAGGTGCTGTCATCCTCACATATGTACCCTATCAGATTACGTCTTGGGCTTGTGGTTCCCTGAAAACATGCCATAATCAGGCTCTTACACGTTGCTCGAGTACCGGTAGTGGTTGCCGTTGTGGAAAATGTTAAAGTACCTGCGTATGCATCTGAAGTCCCCGCATCTGACGATATACTTATTGTATCCGAGCCGCCTGTTACTGTTTGACCACTAAAGGCATACTGCCTTGTAGTTTTAGAAGCAAGTGTAGTAGCAAAAGTGTTAGCTGTTCCTGTTGGATTACCGTTAGGATTTGAGCCTACCGTAAACGATACCGTTAAACTCTCTGAAGACATATTCGATGCTACACAGTATGTCACACCACTGGCATTAGTCTGAAAATATGGTAAATAATAATATACGTTACTTGCCTTAGCTATTTCTCCGGTTAATATTATTGCTGATGTCAGCACTATTATCATCATTAACCCAACTGCTGCTATCGTAATATTTCTTTTCATAACTTGTGACCTCCCAAAATTTTTTATGCCTGAAAAACAGGCAAATAATTTATATCGTTCTCTTGATTTCATTAAAATCCCGTAAGTATATTTTTGCCGCCAGGTCCTATTGTGCTGTTATCTTCACAAACTAACCCAGCTAGATTGCGCCTTGGGCTTGTAGTTCCCTGAAAACAGCTCAGAACTACACTTTTACAATTTAAGCCTGTGTTTGAGGAGTAAAATGTGAGCGTTCCACCGTAGGATGACGCAGAACTAAGCTCTGATGAAAGATCTGCCGTGTCATTCCCAAAATATACATTGTTTCCGCTAAAGGTCATCATCTTTGACATTTTACCATAGAGCGTAGTTGTAGAAAATTCTTTTAATGCACTTGTCGGAGTTCCTGATGAATTTGCACCCATCGCAAAATAGAGCCCTGTAACACTATCAGTTGAAACATTTGATATCTCGCAGTAGGTTACATTGCTTGTATTAGTGTGGAGATATGGCAGAGAATATATAACGTTTGATCTGCTGTTTGAAATAATGGTAGTAGCATTCACTGTTGTTGTGGTGGTAGAAGTGGTTGTGGAGACAACAGTGGCTGTTGTGGTGGTTGTTGAGCTGCCTGATGACGAATCCTTAACCGCATAAAGGTATGTATTGGATGAGCTGAAATACAGTGTACCATCTGCCCCTATTGCAGGGCAGTTTTCTGCAATGCTTGCTGAAGTTGAGTAAGTCCACAGAAGGGTTCCGTCTGATTTCAGTGCATACATTTTCCCATCTACAGCCCCCACGTAAACAGTTGCGTTAGCACCTATAACCGGTGCTGTCAGAACTCCATACTGGGTGCCTGAGGAGTCAGGATTAGTCCCTGTCTGGTACGACCACAAGGTTGCGCCAGTGCTGGAATTGAGCGCATATACCTTTCCATATCTCCCTGTACCCGTATAAATAATACCAGATGAGGAAAGAGCTGGTGTTAAATATTCTGCAGTGCCATCAGCCGATTGCCACAACTGTGTCCCATCTGATTGAAAAGCATTAACTCTGCCATTTCCGCTGACATATATGGTTCCGTCAAGTCCTACTACGGCACCACTTACTCTCGTGGAATCTATTTTTTTACTCCATTTGAGAGTGCCGTCGGATGAGTTCAGTGCATAAAGAGTGCCGTCGGTTTGACTGTGTGGGTCTCCTGCTCCCACATACACACTAAGGCCGTCGGGGCTTAATGTAGGGGAGGCAAGAGGAGCTATGGAGCCTGCTGTTTTATATTTCCATTTACGGGTACCGTCAGGATTTACGGCATAGACGTATGTGTCCCTCGAACCGATATATATGGTGCCATCGCCTCCTATGCATGGTTCCCCATAAATATTTTCTGTCGCCTCGGAAAAAGTCCATCTTGTACTCCCTGTAGATGTAAGGGCATAAAGACTAGTTCCGGCAACGGCATATACAGTGCCATCAGTGGCAACGGCCGTTGCCCCACCGCCACCTATGGTGGCGCTCCACCTCAGTTGCCCGTTGTCAACATTCAGAGCAAGTAATTGACTGGAGTCAAAGTTAGAATATATTGTAAGTCCGTCATTGCTTATGCTGGGGGTGTTGGGCGGTACGTCTGAACTAGTACTGCTACTCTTATAACTCCATTTCAACGTATTGGTTTGTGGTCCATTATAGGCGCTCTGCCCTGTATGTTGTGCATCGTGATGAAACATAGACCATGGGCTTGAAGTGCTACTATATGTTACATCAGTGTCAAAGACAAACAGACTGCATAAGACAGCCACTGCGACAAGAGAAATATTTCTTCTCGTATACCGGTACAGTTGTTTAAAAGAACGTTCTAAATAGTTAACTTTCATTTAATCGCCCCTTTGTAAAGACCACTTAAACGTGGCACTAAGATATAACCTCCTAAGAAGTTATTTACTGTGTGAATAAAAGTGTCAGGCATTCTTACGTCACAATCCTAAATCTTCGCGTTAGAGATAGATGTAACTGTCAATTGCGCTTTTTTTTGAGAGAAAGATAAAACACCTAGCATAATATCACCTTAATGTAATGGAAACAAGTCAGATTGTTAACACAAGTGTAGCACATGTTAAAAAATTAATCAAGAAAGAAATTATTTTTAGCAAGGATTTCTGGTCAATCTTGACAGTGGCAGCTGCTAAACGATACAATAAACCATGATACAACACACTAAAACGCATACACCTGGGGAGGCTTTCAGGTATTTAGCTAATGCCCGGGAGATATTAAGCAAGTCTTCGATAGAGGGTAATATTTACCTCGACAAGAAGCCCGTGCGAGAGGCGTTTGGTACAGCTTATTTAGCAATTTTGGAGGCGATTAACGAATATCTGCTTGAGCATGGTATATCGGAAAAAAAACTCCCAAAATCGGTTGATGGCTACAGGGAAGCTCTCCAGAAGCATGTTGCCATACACAACGGTAAGCTAATGAGGGAATTTAACAGTCTCTATGATGCTCTCCACATTGCAGGTTATTACAGAGGATTGCTAACTGAAACAAACGCTGTGAAGGAATACATAAAAGCCACAGAGTTATTTATAAAAAAGATAATACCTCAAGCAGCACCTTAATCATCATCGATATTAACGATAGCTTACATCATTCCTCTGGCACAAACTCTGCCACATCAACTTTGGAAAAGCGCATCATTCCACCAACATAGTCAACCTCCACGGTGTCGCCGTCTGTAACAGTATGCTCAAGAATTTTCATGGCAAGCGGATTAAGAATCTCTGTCTGAAGCACACGCTTTAACGGCCTTGCACCATACACCGCATCATATCCGTTCTCGGCAATTGCCTCTTTGGCTAAGTCTGTGAGAATTATATCTATTTGCTTGTTTTTCAGGTATTTTCTCATCCGGTAAAGCTGAATATCCACAATTTTTTTGATAAGCTCCTTACTCAACGGGTTAAACACTATAACATCATCAACTCTGTTGAGAAACTCTGGCTTAAAATGCTCCCTTAAATCCTCCATGACCTTATTTACAATCTCTGAGTTCTCATCCGGACACCAGTACGACTCCGGATGAAGGTACTTGTCTTCAAGAAACTCCACTATATGGCGGCTCCCAATATTGGAGGTCATTATTATGAGAGTGTTTCTGAAATCAACCGACTTGCCCTGGCCATCCGTAAGCCGCCCGTCATCAAGAACCTGTAACAGCACGTTAAACACTTCCTGATGAGCTTTCTCAATCTCATCAAAGAGAACTACAGAGTACGGTTTTCTTCTTATTGCCTCAGTAAGCTGGCCACCCTCATCATAGCCGATGTATCCGGGAGGCGCCCCAATAAGTCTTGATATTGAATGTTTTTCTTGGTACTCACCCATATCTATGCGAACCATTGCATTTTCATCGTCAAAGAGAAACTCTGCAAGCGCTTTAGCCAGCTCTGTCTTGCCTACTCCTGTAGGGCCTAAAAATATAAATGAACCGACTGGCCGGTTGGGGTCTTGAATGCCTGCCCGGGCACGCCTTATGGCGTTGGATATTTTAGCTACCGCCTCGTTTTGCCCAACAACGCGGAGTCTTAGCCTGTCCTCCATATGAAGGAGTTTGTCAGTTTCTGCTTCAAGCATTCTGGTGACAGGAATAGACGTCCATTTGGCAACGACTCTAGCGATGTCCTCCTCTGTAACCACATCGGTTATCATTTTATTATCTGTCTGCCAGAGTTGTAGTTTTTGAGTCTCGGCATCGAGAGCTTTATTGAGCTCTATAAGTTTTCCGTACTTTAGCTCAGCGGCACGTGCCAAATTAGCATCTCTTTCAGCATTTTCCGCCTCTATGCGTGTACCGTCTATTTCCCCTTTAAGCCTCCGGATATTAGTGTTTATCTCCTTTTCACCCATCCACTTTGTTTTAAGTGCGGTACGTTTTTCATCTAAGTCTGCATACTCACGGTTAATCTTTTCGAGCTGTTCCTCACCCTCTTTGGATGGATCGTTAAGGAGCGCCTGCCGCTCTACCTCAAGCTGTCTTGCCCGCCGCTGCATCTCATCCAACTCTGCCGGCATGCTGTCTATCTCCATTCTCAACTTAGAAGCTGCCTCATCTATCAGGTCAATTGCCTTATCCGGGAGGAATCTGTCAGCTATGTAGCGCTGAGAAAGGGTTGCTGCGGCAATCAGGGCAGAGTCCTTAAACTTCACCCCGTGGTGTATCTCGTATCTTTCCTTAAGGCCTCTGAGAATTGAGATTGTTTCTGATACTGAGGGCTGTTTAATTAAAATCGGTTGAAACCGCCGCTGCAGTGCGGCATCCTTTTCAATGTACTTTCTATACTCATTCAGTGTGGTAGCGCCTACACAGCGAAGCTCGCCTCTGGACAGGGCAGGTTTAAGCATATTAGAGGCATCCATAGCGCCCTCAGCGGCCCCCGCGCCAACCAAAGTGTGCAACTCATCAATAAACATTATTACACCGCCAGCGGATTCCTCAACCTCTTTTAGAACGGCCTTAAGCCTGTCCTCAAACTCCCCTCTGAACTTTGAACCCGCTATCAGTGCACCCAGGTCAAGGGCTGCCACTTTCTTGTCTTTAAGAGGCTCCGGGACATCCCCGTCTATTATTCTCAGAGCCAGCCCCTCGGCAACCGCCGTCTTGCCTACACCGGCCTCCCCTATTAAAATCGGATTGTTCTTGGTGCGCCGCGCAAGCACCTGTATGACCCGCCGGATTTCCTCATCCCTGCCGATTACAGGATCAAGTTTGCCGCGTCTGGCAAGCTCTGTTAAATCTCTGCTGTATTTTTTCAGCGCCTGATACTTTTCTTCCGGGCTTCTGTCTGAAACGGTGCTGTGCCCTCGCACGGCTTGCATCGCCGTTAAAAAATCCTCTGCTGTTACGCCATGCTTTTTGAGTAACTCAGAGGCTACACCGCCCTTGAGTATTATCCCAAGCATAATGTGCTCAACACTTACGTACTCATCACCAAAATGTGCAGCCTGATTAAAGGCCTCATCCAAAGACTCCTTAAACCGCACCGATACATATGTTTGTCCAAACGGAGTTGAGCCGCTGACTTTTGGGAATCTATCCACTGTCTCTTGTACCGTCTTTATTAAATCTCCGGTGTTTATACCGAGTTTTAGGAGAATCTGATTTACAGTACCCTCTTTGTCTGACAAAAGCGCCAAAAGCAGATGTTCTGGATTAAGCTCCTGATTGCCGGACTTTTCCGCTGCTTTTTGAGACTGCGCTAATGCCTCCTGGCTTTTCACTGTCAATTTATCTAAGGTCATTTTACCTCCCGCAACACCCTCTTTAGCCTCTCCTGTAGTTCTTTTTTATATTCATCCTCAAGGCAAACCATAAACTGTTCCATCTCGTCCTGAAATGCTTGCATCCGCCGCCTCATAGGAAGAATAATCTCAAGACCTGCCTTATTGACCCCCAGGTTTTTGGTCAAATTAAGAATAAACGACAGCTCATCTATATCGTCATCCGAATACATCCGCTGCTTATTTGACCTTGTAGGGGCAATAAATCCTTCTCGTTCGTAAAGCCTGAGAGTCTGGGGATGCACTCCCAGCATCTCGGCCACAACACTTATAACATATAGCGGGCGATCTTTGTTTTTAGTAAACATTACTCTTTCACCATCCCATTGCGTGGATTTTCCTTATAAAGAGCATCAAGGCGGCGCACCATTTCCTTGTCACTTTCAGATAGATCAGTTGGAACAACAACCTTGATTACGGCATATAAATCGCCTGTGCCACCGCTTTGTGGGCATGGCATCCCTTTGCCCTTAAGTTTAAAAGTCTTGCCGGTTTGAGAGCCCTCAGGCAGTGTCATCATAGATGTGCCGTTAAGTGAGGGGACTTCAATTTTTGCGCCAAGGGCTGCCTCAACAACTGTCACAGGGACGTCAACATAGAGGTCATCACCTTTTCTGCTAAACAGTTTGTGCTGCAGCACGTTAAGCTCGATGACGATATCTCCGGCCTCTCCGCCTCCTGTGCCAAGAGCGCCCTTGCTCTTAAGACGCACCTTAAAGGCCTGAGATGCCCCCGGTGGAATCTTAACCTTTATGTTGTCGTTAGGATGTGTTCTCCCTTTTTCGTTACAAATTCGGTCCGGGATTTTTTATTTTCTACTCGTTATTATCGCCCCAATCGTCATTATCGTAATCAC
>JADFYB010000280.1 GCA_015233245.1 Nitrospirota bacterium
TACCTCTCACATCTTGAGCTCCTGACCACCATACTGAAATCTCTGCGCAGGGCTCCATGTCAATGAAATCTATGATTATTATGCCGCCAAGGTTTCTAAGCCGTATCTGATACGCTATCTCTTTGACGGCTTCAAGATTAGTTTTTAATATTGTATCTTCAAGATCCTTCTTGCCCACGTACTTACCGGTGTTTACATCAATAACTGTCATGGCCTCCGTCTGGTCTATTACAATGTAACCGCCGGATTTTAACCACACCTTGCGGTCAAGCCCCTTGTATATGTCAAGCTCTATGCCAAAGGCATCAAAAATGGGCTCTTTGCGGTCATAGAGCTCTATCTTATTTAGTAACTTTTGGAAGAAATTCTTTACAAAATCAAGTATGTTTTCATACTCATCCTTTGAGTCTATAACAAGGCGTTCGACATCGTTACTGAGAAGGTCCCGGACGCTTCTGAAGCTAAGGTCTAAATCACTGTAGAGCAGTGCAGGGGCGGAGACTTTTTCCTTTTTCTTGTGAATGTTATCCCAAACGAGCATCAAAAACTCCATATCATGCTGGAGTTCCTCCTGATTAGCGCCCTCACTGGCTGTTCTTACGATAAGGCCGTACCCCTTAGGTTTTATTGATTCCACAATGGAGCGAAGCCGTTGTCTTTCCTCGGGGTTTTCTATCCGGCGGGATATTCCAATGTGTTCGATCGTAGGCATAAGCACAAGGTAGCGTCCGGGGATTGTTATGTAAGAAGTGCTGCGAGCGCCCTTAGTCCCTATCGGGTCTTTTGATACCTGTACTATTACCTCCTGCCCCTCCTGAATAAGTTCGCTGATTGTAAGTTCGCCGCGGCTCTTCCGTGTGGGAATTTCTATTGGGACATCGGTATCTTCTAAAAAAGCTGTAAAATCTTCTGACTCGGTTTTAATATCGGCTACATAAAGGAATGCGGCTTTCTCCAGCCCTATATCCACAAATGCCGACTGCATACCGGGCAGTATCTTTACCACTTTGCCCTTATAAATATTGCCGACCATGCTGGCTTCTTTTTTCCGCTCCACATAAAACTCAACAAGCTGCCCACCCTCTAACACCCCCACTCGCACCTCATCAAGGGTGTGGTTTATTATGATTTCATTTGCCATCTGTTTCCCTAACCCTGCACTTGTTGAGTGGGTTCAACCCAGTCATTTTGCCAGCCGTACATGGCCTTTCTTGATACATCCACATCTTCTAACTCCTTACCTGTCAGTGCCTTTACACAAGCCGATAATTTTACCATCGCCTTTTCCGTGTCTTTTAGCAGCACCTCAAGGCTACCATCAATTATATCAAATCGTACCAGTATAGGTAAAATCCACCTGTTTTCCTCTGTGTTTATCCGGCTTTGTATGTCTTCAGTACTGTAGCCGATGTTTTTAATCTCATACCTGTAGGCTGTTATAAATTTACAGAGAGACTGCGTGTTTAGCGGAATAAAAAACATATCTACTATAGGAAGAGTCATGTTTTGAGCTATAATGTCTCTAAAACGATTTAAATTAAAAGGTGGTGTAACCTCCATATCAAAAAACTCCCGCTCCCCGGACACTCCTACGCCAAGCGCCGGCGAAAGGGCCACATTAGGGGAGGGATTAAACCCCTTTGAATAAACAAGAGGAACCTGAGCCCTGCGCAGAGATTTCAGTATGGTGGTCAGGAGCTCAAGATGTGAGAGGTATTTCATGTTTCCTGTTTTAGAAAACACAACCCGCACTTTTACCGGATTGTACCGGGCCTTAAATGAATCAGCCGTTCTGTCAGATAGTTCGGCGGGTTTGACATCAGAGAGGTACTGGCCGCTTTTACATTTCACTCCGCAGGCGTGGCAAGTAAGTTTACAGTCTTGAGTTTTTTCACTTGAGAGAGCCTTTTCGTATTCTTTGTTTAGATAATCATCCTTTATTTGGGTATCAATTATGCTCCACGGGGTGGGCTGCCCTGGCTTTATGGATTTTTCAGCAAGAGCGTTTAAGTCGAGTCCTGTTTTTTCGGCAGCATTAACCCAGTTATTGAAATCAAAAACCTCCGTCCACGCATCGAGTCTTGCGCCACCATTGCATGCACCCTCAATCAAAGAGGAGACCGATTCATCTCCGCGTGCAATGACTGCCTCAAGAAGTGCCATTTTTTCATCATGTCCTTTATATTTGAGTCCTTTTCTGGAAAGTGCTCGTTTCAAATAACTATTTTTTCTGTTTATTTCATCCATTGGAATTTGCCCGCACCACTGAAACGGTGTATGAGCTTTGGGTACAAAGGGAGATATCGCAACACTGATGTTTACGGAGCGTCCGGTGTGTTTTCTGGCAATTTTCATAGCCTCTGCAGCCATCCCTGGGATTGCCTCTATGTCTTCATCGGTCTCTGTAGGAAGTCCTGTGAGAAAATACATTTTAAGGTTAAGCCAACCCCCCTTAAATATGGAGTACAGGGTGCGTTCAAAATCCTCCTGCCCAAAATCCTTATTAATCACAAGCCTTAGCCTTGAGGTGGCTGCCTCAGGGGCTATCGTAAAGCCAGATTTTTTCACCACCTTGATTTCCCTTATGACATCCTCTGTCACAGAGCTTACTCTAAGGGATGGTAATGAAAACGAAATATTTTTGTCTTTAAACTTACGGTTAAAAAGTCTAAGCAGATAGGGCAGATTTGAATAATCTCCTGAGTTCAGAGAGGTAAAGGACACCTCGTCATAGCCTGTTGCAGCAACAGATTCAGCAGCAAGCCTCATAATTGTCTCAGGGTCACGTTCCCTAACCGGACGATAAATCATACCGGCCTGACAAAATCAGATCGGAAGAGCACACGTCGGACTGGAGTTCAGACGTGTGCTCGTCCGCTGTGCTTTTGGCTGGCCGGCATGATTTTTCGTGCGGTTCTGTAGCGTGCCGCTGAGGTCATTATGCGGCTTGCTGCTGATTCTGGTGGTGCCATGGGCTTCGACGATGTGTCGCTTATATCTCTGAACTCAGATAGAGTTACAGAGATGCTC
>JADFYB010000065.1:0-8676 GCA_015233245.1 Nitrospirota bacterium
AGGCGTACTTTTAGTACGTTGAGGAGCTTTTGACGCATGCCAACGAAGTTAGGCGATTGAATGCGGCTTGGTATAAGTGCAAGAGTAAACCGGTATGTATTATGAGAACAAAACGGAGGGAAATGAATGGAACTTGATGTAACTATTGGCAGTAACTCACTTGGAATTGACATAGAAAATCCATATAAGTTCGATACTCGGGCAGCTACGGATAAGATAGTGCGTTTTGGACAGGAGAACGGAGAGGACATTTCAGCGCTCAGGATAGATACCTTAATAACCAAAATGATAAAAGGTGTTGCCGGGTGTGAGCATGGCTGCCCATCTGATGCTAAAGGATTTGTAAGCAGGGGGTTTGGCCATTTCAAACTTGGGTACATAGACGGTGGAATCATATCTGCTGTGCATGAGCTAAATAATGGTAGATCCATAACATTAAAACTTTTCCCGGGATTTTAACTCTAAAATTATGACCAAACGGTGGATTTATGGAATTAATCCGGTTTTTGAGGCATTAACTACTAAGCAACATATACAGGCTGTGTATATAACAAAGGGGTGGAAACGTGACAGGGCAGAGTTGTTGTCGCTTGCAGGCCGGGCTAAGGTTAATGTGGAGGAGGCTGGGAAGGAGTTTTTCGATAAATTTCACGGACAGACACATCAGGGAATATGCGCACTATTAAGCGAAAAACAGAGGTTATTCTCAGTTGAGGAGCTCTTTCAATCCGCTGTAAATCCGCTTTTTGTGATTCTTGACGGGATAGAGGACCCAAGAAATTTCGGTGCAATTCTAAGAACATCCGAGGTTGCAAGTGCTAGTGGCGTTATTTTTCAAACTCACAGAAGTGCCGGCCTCTCCCCTTTAGTGGATAAAACATCAAGCGGGGCGTCTTTTTACATCCCTATGGCTACAGTGCCAAATATTAAAAACTCTATGCGATACCTTAAAGACAATGGCGTTACCGTATATGGCGCCGATGCCGCCTCGGAACATTCACTATGGAGCGTTGATTTAACCGGACCGGCTGCCTTTGTGTTTGGCTCTGAAGGTACAGGACTTAGAAAGACGGTCTCTGAGCAATGTGACATGCTTATTAAAATTCCGGTCTTTGGCTCAGTTAGCTCCCTTAATGTATCCGTATCTGCCGGCATTTTTCTGTTTGAGTGTAAAAGGCAGAGAGAGTGTCTAAGAGCCGGAACGTAATTTAGGTATGAACCGCTGGCTTTTCTCTTTTGCTTAGCTCACAATAAACGTCCTCAGGGGTTATATCCTCATTGACCATAAAGACCAGAATATGATAAAAGAGATCGGCTAATTCATAGATAACCCGATTTTTATCGTTTTCGTAAGCTGCTAAAATAGTCTCAACAGCCTCCTCGCCAAGTTTTTTCAAAATCCCCACTCGCCCTGCCTCTAATAGTTTACAGGTGTATGAACCAGACACAGGAACGGCTTTTCTGTTTAAAATCACTTCATAGAGCGCATCAAGTACTCTTTTTTCCATAGACATCCTCCTCAGAAAAGGTTTTTCCTGAGACCTCTATGCCGTCAATGTTTCTGTAAAAGCAGGTTCTGTGTCCGGTGTGACAGGCCCCTGGGCCATGCTGCTTAGCCTTAATTACAAGCGTATCACCATCACAGTCTATCAAAATCTCCTTAACCTCCTGCACATGCCCGGAGCTTTCCCCTTTTTTCCAAAATTTTTGTCGCGAGCGAGACCAAAAATGTGTGTATCCGCTTCGGATTGTCTCCATAAGCGATTGCTCGTTCATATACGCCATCATTAAGATCTCCCCATTATCTGCATCCTGAACTATAGCCGGAACCAACCCGTTGCTGTCATATTTAATACTAATGTCCATTTAATGCCCCCTTTTAGTTTTTATTATCCTTTGTGTAGTGCAAAACTATATTTGTCACAACAAGTCCAACAAACGCCCCTGCAGTTACATCCGAGGGAAAATGTGAGCCTGTCTTTACCCTGTGAAACGCACTCAAAACGGCATATATATATACCGGTACCCGAAACTTTGGGAAATAGTGTGTCACCAGCACGGCTATCGTAAAAGCCAGCACAGTGTGACCGGACGGAAAAGAGTCGTAATCGCCGTTTAGTGTGGGACCTAATGCTGTGAAAGTCTCTGCCACCCGTGGACGACCCCGTCCCACTAGGTGTTTGATTGCCTGCACTGCTAAACCGCTTGCAGTCAGAGCAATCAGGGCGATTTTCCCAGGTACATAAAGCTCCTTGAATCGGTACCTGCCAAGTATTAAAATTAAAACCGCTGCCATAAATTGTGGTACTCCATGAAATATGAAGTTAAATAAAGGAGTTATTTTGTTATAAAAAGAACTGAAATCCGTATGTTTTTGAAAAAAACCGGCAATAATGCTTCTTATCAGGACATCGTTATTAGCCATAAAATAAACCGCAGGGATAGCTAAAATGGCACAAATGCCTACTGTCCGCATTTCAGGCTGCTTAAAAAAATCATGTTCTGTTTTATAACTTTTCAACTTTCCTATGCCGTTTATGTTAAAATACCCTCTCTACAGAATTAAGAGGAAAACTCCTATGAACAGACTGCTTTTAAGTATAACAGTTGCCGCTCTCTGTGTAACACTCGCTCCCTGCCGGGTGACGGCACAGGAGATAACCCGGCTGGAGGTAAATGTCTCCGGCGGTACGGTAAAGACAAGTTTAACACTTTCTCTCGATGAAAGCCAAATAAAACTTATCGGCGAGGGTCTTCAAAAGGAAATCGTCTTCTATATAGATATATTCAGAAAGTGGAACCTCTGGCCGGATGAGTTTATAAAGGGTAAGAAAATCTACAGGACGCTAATGGCTAATCCGGTAAAGGGTGAGTATAAGGTCATTTCCATTGAGGGCAACACTATTTTAGAGAAACGGTTTAATTCTTTTGATTCGATGATTAAGTGGGCTTTAAGTATTAAAGATACAACACTTGTCACAGAAACTCTGACAGCAGATAGCTCATATTTTGTGAGGGTTATGGTTGAGTCTGTTAAACAAAAACCTCAACAGATGCTTGGTTACGTTTTCTTTTTTGTTGATGACAGGGATTTTAAGATAAAAAAAGACTCAGAAATGTTCACTCCTGTGGTTAAATGAAATACCTAAAGCTGATTTTACTTATATTAGCGATTATATTAGTTATAGCTGTATGGGTTTACTTTGATTTGACTTTTGTAAAAACTGATTTCAAAACAGCCTCAAAGTTCATTGCTGCTTTTAATATTGCCATAATAGCCATCCTGACACTTGTCTTTTTTGCAACTAAAAATCTGATTAAGCTCTTAATGGAAAAAAGAAATAAAATTGTCGGCTACAAGTTTAAGACTAAGCTTGTTATAATCCTTGTAGGAATAACCCTTTTACCGTCAATTATGTTATTTATAATTTCAAGCGGTCTTGTAACAAGCTACGTTGACAAGTGGTTTGTTCCGCTTGTCAGTAAGCCGATAGAGGATTCCCTTGCGCTTTCTTCAAAAATTTACGTTCTTTTAAGAAAAGAAACTCTGGAAAGCGCATTTAAGCTCAAAAATTCAATGCCGATAGACAATAAGTACACATATGTTGTGTTAACAAAAAATGAATCTCATGAGCTCTCTGAGGCACAAAAGGATGCCCTTAACGGCAATAGTGCCGTAGAGGTTATAACTCAGGGAGATACTGACATTATACGAGCCTCCGTTCCAATTTATAGAGACGGGCAAGTGGTAAAGGTGTTAAGCGTATCTCAGGTGGTTCCCCAGGAGATAAGTATGCGTGTTGGAGAGATTCAAAAGGCTAACGAAAACTACATGGCCCTAAGAGAGTTTAGGGTGCCACTTAAAGCAAACTATCTTATAATTTTAGGTTTTTTTACCCTTCTTATCATGTTTCTTGCCCTGTGGATAGCACTGCGTATATCTCGCAGCATTACCACACCAATTCAGAACCTGCTTAAGGCAACTGCAAATGTCTCGCTTGGTGATTTTAACACAGTTGTTGAAACACAACAAACTGATGACGAAATTGGAATGCTCATAAGCTCCTTTAATACCATGATTGAAAAAATCAAAAATACCGAACTTTCCCTGCACAGCGCCTATCATGAATCGGAAAGAAGACGTTTGAGTTTTGAAAATATCGTAAATAATATAAACTCAGGAGTTATCTCTCTTGATGTGGACAGCTCTGTGATAACCATTAATGACGTTGCCTGCAACATTCTGGGTATAAACGCACGGGATGTTATTAACCGCCACTATGCTGAGGTTACAAAAAACATAAAGTCTAATGAATTTGAGAAATTCATAAAAGATATCAATCTGTATAATTTTCACAGTAAAAAAGACCAGATACGAGTATCAATAAACGGCAGGGGCATCGTGCTGCGCGTCTTTATAGTGCAACTGAAAGACGACACTAAAAACCCTGTCGGCCTTCTTGTAGTGTTTGACGACCTGACAGAGCTGATAAGGGCAGAAAAGGCCCTTGCATGGCAAGATGTTGCAAAACGTCTTACACATGAAATAAAAAACCCCCTTACTCCTATTAAACTTTCCGCCGAACGGATGCTAAAAAGGTGGAACTCAGGAGATCCTAAATTTGGTGAAATCTTAAAAAAATCTACCTCCATAATTATCAGAGAGGTGGATGGCATTCAAAAACTTGTAAACGAATTTTCACGTCTTGGTAAAATGCCCGACATTGAGCTTTCTGTCACACACCTTAAGCCACTAATTAACGAGGTTATCGAGTTGTACAGAGAGTATGAAAAACTTGAGATAATCTTACACTATAACACCCGCATAGAAGAACTTCTTATTGATGCCGATAATTTCAAACGAGTACTAATAAATATTTTTGATAATGCCGTGCAGGCTATTGATGAAAATGGTACAATAACTGTGTCAGTAAGTGAGGATGCAACAACCAGTAACATAATAATAGAGATTTCAGACACAGGTGAGGGCATAAGAGAAGAGGATAAGGATAAACTGTTTCAACCGTATTTTTCACGCCGAAAAAACGGTACTGGGCTCGGACTAGCAATAGCCCACAGGATTATCACTGAACATAAGGGTATGATTTCAGTTTTGGACAACAACCCGAAAGGTTCTACATTCAAAATAGAATTACCATGCTTTTAAACAGGTGGAGGATATGGGCAATTTTACAGTAGTTTTAATTGATGACGAAAAGAGTATAAGAGAGACGCTTTCAGAGATTTTTGAGGATGAGGGATTTACTGTAATAAAGTTTGAAACTGGTGAGGAGGGCTTAGAGTATATTGAAAAGTCACCGCCTGATGTAATATTTCTTGACCTGTGGCTTCCCGGCATAGACGGCCTTGAGGTGCTTCAAAAAATAAAACAAATTAACTGTGTGTTGCCAGTAATAATAATATCGGGACACGGTAAAATTGACCAGGCAGTAAAAGCCACCAAACTCGGTGCTTATGATTTCCTTGAAAAACCCCTGTCACTGGAACGTGTGCTGCTTACTGCTAAAAACGCAATAGAAAAAAAGGAACTTCAAGTACAAAACGAAACCCTTAAAAAAGATATGATTCAAAAACATACTATGGTGGGCGAATCAAGGGCAATAGTTGACTTAAAAAAGGAAATAGAAATAGCCGGTAAGAGCAATGCACGGGTGTTGATAATGGGAGAAAGTGGTGTAGGAAAAGAGCTTGTAGCAAGAAACCTCCACTACCAAAGTGACAGAGCAAACAGAGCATTTGTCGAGGTTAATTGTGTTGCCATTCCTCAGGAACTTATAGAAAGTGAGCTTTTTGGCCACGAGAAGGGTTCCTTTACGGGAGCTTTTGAAAAGAAAAAAGGCAAGTTTGAGCTTGCAAACGAAGGCACCCTGTTTCTTGATGAAATCGGAGATATGTCTATGACTACACAGGCAAAACTACTGAGAATCATAGAGACTCAGGAGTTTCAGCGGGTGGGCGGCAGTAAAAACATTAAGGTGGACGTACGAATCATTGCTGCAACAAATAAGGACCTCCAAAAAGAAGTTAAAGAGGGAAAATTCCGCGAAGATCTTTTTTTCCGGCTTAATGTCATCCCTGTTATAGTGCCTCCCCTCAGGGAACGAAAAGATGATCTGCCCATGCTTATAGAACACTTTATGAGCTCCTTTGCTGCAGAGTATGCGCGCCCCCTGAGAGCTATAAGCCCTGAAGCCATGAACACTCTACTTGCTCACGACTGGCCTGGTAACGTAAGAGAACTAAAAAACACTCTTGAACGGCTTTTCATAATGACACAATCAAAAGTCATAACAGCAAACGATATCTCCGTAGGCGACTCTCCTCAAAAAGACTACTTTGCTTATGAGACACTCAGAGAGGCCCGAGACTCCTTTGAAAAGGACTACATAATCAGACAATTGGTTAAACACAAGTGGAATGTATCTAAAACCGCTGAAACTCTTCAAATTGAGAGAAGCAACCTTCACAGAAAAATCAAAGGTTATGATATAGATATCCCATGATAAATTTTAACTAAAGGAGCAAAATAAAATGTTTAGAAATGAAAAAAGTTCAGGCTTGATAAGGTACGCTTACTACGGATTTGGCATAGTTGTTGCTGCTATTATAGTTTTTATACTTTATACGTTAATAAGCTCTAAACCTCCTGTAATCTCTGGACTGGACGGATTAGCAAAACTGCCGCGCAAAAAAGATGTTCCAATTAAAATAGATTGTAAATCCACTATAAAATCTGTTTCAATCATTATATCACAATCAGATAACAGTAAAACACAAGAGATTCTTTCTGATAAGCCTGGAAAAAAATCAGCTGAGTATCTTCTTAAAATAGAGCCAGTAAAACTATCACTTAAGGACGGCACAGCTCAAATAAAAGTAATCATAAAAAGCGGATTATTTACAAAGACCGAAAAAATGTTTGAAACAATTATTGACACAATCCCACCGATTGTCGCAGTGCTTGATTCCACATACATTTCAGATCAAGGTTCTGCTACAGCGGTGTTAATAGAGGCATCCGGAGCAGATTTAGTTTATGTTAAAATAGCCGATAAAACATATCCTGCAGTAAATTCTATTTTTAAAAACAAAAACCACTACTTCTGTATTTATCCGCTTGATGTCGACTACAATGGCACTGTTCCTATAACCGCTGTAGCAGAAGACAATGCCGGAAATATGGTTATGACACCGATTAAAACCATATTTAAGCCAACAGTTTATAGAAAAGACATAATCAAAATATCTGATGATTTTATAAAACGTCAAGTCTATCCGCTCCTTGGAATCACAGAAGGAGAGATGCCTCCTGTGGATGCCTTTATAAAACTTAACGAGGGCTGGAGAAAAGATAATGAAGCTAAAATACAGGAAATAACATCTAAGAGCGTAAATGAGATTCTTTGGCAGGGTGCCTTTATTCAAATGAAAAACACAAAGGTGTTTGCCCATTTTGGAGATATACGTTCATACGAATACGGGGGAAAGATAATTAGCGGCAGCCGTCACATGGGGTATGATCTCGCCTCTTTAGCTAACTCACCGGTTCCAGCCGCTAACTCTGGCATTGTGCAATTTGCTGGCAATCTCGGAATCTATGGTAATGCAATAATAATTGACCACGGTCTGGGGCTTATGAGTCTCTATGGGCATCTTTCTGCAATTATGGTAAAAGAAGGGGACAAAGTAGCCAAAGGCGGCATAATTGCTAAAAGCGGAATGACAGGGTTTGCCGGAGGTGACCACCTTCACTTTGCAATTATATGCCACGGCGTGTATGTTAGTCCGGTTCAGTGGTGGGATAAACTGTGGATAGATAAACGGATTAACCTCGTTCTCAATAAGGGATAATGAACAACATTGGAAAGTTTTAGGGAGAGGGCAACTCCCTCCTCCCTTAAACACCTACCCCTGCTTCAAATTCATAGTCGGTTCTTTAAACAGTGCGAATTTTAACCATTTATTTGCAAACTTCAGAAGCTGCAACTCATCGGTAGTAATTAGTTCTAGCTCATCCTCTTCAACATCAAAGCGTTTAAGGAACGTGCTCTTTAGTAAAAACTCCCTGAACGCATCCATATCGAAACTACCCAGCATATAAATAGCCGTGGATTTATCATCGAGCTTGACGCTGCTTCCGTAGAGTTTTTTATTTAAAATCAGGTCAACCCAGTCCTTGTTGGCATCCTCGTATATATTAATCTCCTGGTCAGTTCTCCATGACTCTATATCCCATAGAGATGATTCATCGTGCCCTTTGCAAAAACTCTCCTGTATCTTAAAATAAAAATCATCTCCCTCAAATGGCCGGGTTGACTTCATAACCGCATACCCTATCGGATAGTACCTGCAGGCAAGCGGTCTGTTAGCATATATTGCACAGCCTTTTTCCCTGTTAAAATAACAATTCTTATTTTCATCCATTCTCAATTTTAGAAAAGGAATATTGCTCTTTTCGAGCGTGACCTGAATAGCGTACGTAGCCAGGAATTCAGACGATGTTATCCCGATTGCGTTTTTTATCCTAAGCACATCATAAGGTGTTAAAAATATCTCCAATCCGCCTTTGCAGCATTGATTAAAACACTCGATGTCCTTGTGGCACCTGAACTTAAACTTATCCTTATATGTAAGCTCTATCTTTTCACCAGGAAA
>JADFYB010000065.1:8776-15587 GCA_015233245.1 Nitrospirota bacterium
GGCACCTGAACTTAAACTTATCCTTATATGTAAGCTCTATCTTTTCACCAGGAAACTTCCGTAGTTTATTGAATACTTCATCCATAGTTTTTCTACCAAATCCTTATAATAAATAAAACACCCCTGAATCCTTAAGTTAAACAGGATACAGGGGAGCTTTCTTCTGATTTTTATTTTATAGTTGTTTGTAAAATTCCGATTTCAACGTTAAAGACTGAGATTGCCACGTCGCTAACGCTCCTCGCAATGACAAATAAAAAACCGTAACAAGCTCAAGCCGTCATTGCGAACCCCCGGAGGGGGTGTGGCAATCTCATCCTTATCAAATTCATACTGAAACCGTACCTAATCCTTATTTGCCATCTTTGCATATACGATAGCCGTTGTTCTATAGACCATATGCGCAAGCTTTGTAAAGGGTAAAAACGCAATCGTGTAAAATACAAACACTAAGTGTGCGAAATACATCGGATACGCAATGTTTGCCACGTTTCCCCATCTGAGAAGCTCAGAAAGAATCCCGGTAATAAAGAGCAACATTACAACCACGTTGAAACTGCTGTCAAAGGCCGACATCTTAGTTACAAACCCTTTGTCTTTGGCCTTATTGTTAAAAATCAACACAGCGCCTATAAAAAGCGCAAGCGCACTAAGGTTACCAAACCCTTTAAAGGCCAAATAGCAAAGCACCACTAACTCCTTTGAACCATTGAAAAGAGCTAAAATAGCAGGATCATCCACCCTGTAGGGCGAATGCCAACCAAGAACGTAGATGTAAAAGACAGCCCAGTTGGTAGTTATAAAAAGGCCCAGAAAACCAAAGAATACAAACCTGTGAGCCCATGTCCTGTCTTTATTGACAGTGCACTTTTCAAACTTCTTGTGCAACAAAAACTCTTTCAGCGTCTCCACAATGCTCTTTACTAAGTTACCCTCAGCCATCAGCTTGTGTGGATTTGTGTTCAGGTTTTTCCAAAACCGGCTTATACTGATTACAAAAGAAATAAACACAAAGGTTGCTGAAGTCAGAAAAATCGGGTCAACATAGTGGATTGGGAAAAAATGATCATACACTACAGGCCCATCAGGAATGTTTAAGTGTCCTGTGGCATTTAAAATCAACAAAAAAAGCACTATCGGGATAAGAAACGTTAAGATAAGGAGTTTTGGCTCTCCTACTATCTTTGCTAAAAACCCGGGAAATGCGTTTTCTGTGATTGCTTGTTTTCTCAGCACTGCAAGTACATCACCTGGTCTTGCCCCCCTTGGGCAGTACTTGGTGCACTCGTTACAGTTATGGCATAACCAGATATTGGGATCTGCCGCCAAATCCGCCTTAAGGCCCCACTGTGCCATTGACATTTCCCTGCGGGGAAACGGATCATCCGGCGGCGTTAAACTACAGACCGCAGAACAAGTAGCACATTGGTAACACCTCTTTACCGTATCTGCACCTGAACTCTTTAAACTTTTAACAAAGTCCAGATCAGGCGTTACTACCGTACCATCACCCATATTTTACCTCCACACCACTTTTTTTATTAGAAACCTTTATATGGATTGGGGCCGAAGCCTTTTAACTGCTCCGAAAAGTCGTTCATCAGTTTCGGTAACAGATCCCATTCATCTATCGAAAGCTGCACTTGCTGCACTCTCTCAGCCTCAAGCATCAATCTGCCCAGAGTTTCCTGTACCTTACCCAGCCTCTCACTTGCCACCTGCGAGCCCTTTATAAAGTGGCACTGGTAGTTATCCCCGTACTTACAGCCTATAAGCATAACACCATCCACTCCCTTAGAGAGCGCATCAGCTATCCACACAAGATTGGTTCCGCCAAGGCATCTAAGAGGTATAAACCTGAAATTAGGATTTAACGGTATCCTGTTTAACCCAGCCATATCCAGTGCCGGATATGCATCGTTTTCGCAGATAAAGGCTAATATAAACGGTTCGTCTCCCTCAGAGGGTACTTCAACCGCTTTTATCATCGAGGAGATTATATCCACACTGTAGTTTTTAAAGGAAATAATTCTCTGAGGACATGCGCCCATACAAGTACCACAACGGCGGCAGCGATAAGGATGCTCTCTCGGAGTTCCCTTTTCGTCCTCATCCAGCACGCCAAACGGACACTCAACCGTACAACGGCGGCACTGAGTACAGCTTTCAAGCCTGAACTCTGGAAATGTCATATCCCCTGCTCTTGGGTGCACTGCCTTGCCCTGAGCAGTAAGCTCAATACACTGAATGGCCTTAAGAGCCGCCCCTGTGGCATCAGTGCTTGACTGTTGTGCATCCATAGGGTGCCTTACCGCCCCTGCCGCATATATTCCGGTTCTCCGTGTTTCATACGGAAAACATATAAAATGTGAATCAGGGAAACCGTACTTAAGATGAGGCAGTTCGGGGCCTTGTCTGTATTTTAAATTCAAAACTATAGGTATAGGCACAAGCTCTGAACTGGAGCCGTCCTGGGTTTGTTTCGTTACAAGATCTCCAATGTACTCCTCTGTAACTGCGTTTACTGCCCTTCCCTCAGGAAGCATGCTGGATACCATGCCAGTAGCAAGCACAACAAGGTCAACCTTTATCTGCATATCACGGCTAAGCAATTGATTATACACGTCCACCATTATGCTGCCGTCTGCAGCCTCTGTAAGTCCCTTTACCTCGCCCTTGGCAAGGAATATTCCCTCGTCATCCTGAGCTGCTTTATAAAAACCCTCATACAGACCCATCGTGCGCATATCTTTGTAGATTATGTAAGCGCTTGATTTAGGATTAGACTCCCGCACGTACTTAGCCTGTTTAAGTGAAACGTTACAACACACGGTAGAACAATATGGAATGTTGTTTTCGTCTCTTTGGCCGGCACACTGGACAAATAGAACGCTGTTTGCCGTTTTACCGTCCGATGGGCGTGTTATCTTGCCCTTTGAGGCTATGGTTTCCATCTCTACGTTTGTTACAACATTTTTATAGCGGCCATAACCATACATGGTAAGTTGTGTGGCATCATAGGGTTTCCAGCCGATAGCAAGCACAACCGCACCAACGCTGAACTTCTCCTCCTGACCGCTTTTATCTACAAATATGTCAAACATTCCGGGCTCACCCTCTATAGAGGTGACTTTTGTGCCCAGCATTATTTTTATTTTGGGATCGGTTTCTGCCGCTTTAATTTTTGCTCCGATAGTCTGTTCCGGCAACTTATCAAATGGTTCTTTTACAGGAAAACCTTTGAAGGATTTTTTAGCAAAACCACCAAGCTCAGCACTTTCCTCAACAATAATGGCCTCATACCCGGCCTTTGCCGCCTCTATCGCAGCAGTCAAACCTGTAACACCGCCGCCAATAATCAACAAAGACCTGTGAACCTCTGTGGTTTTTGGAACCGGCGGTTCTGCCTTTGAGGCCTTTACCATTCCCATACTGAGATTATCGACAGCCAAAAGCTGCGTTCCCGGAGCTCCGGCAGGCTGTGTCCACGCCACATGCTCTCTTATGTTCGCTCTTTCCGTATAGTAAAGAAGCGGATCAAAGTCAAAAGCATCAGTGTTGACCCTCGGTGAGCAGGCAGCTATTACGATTTTATTTATCCCATCATTGTTAATATCATCTTTTATAACTTGCACGCCGTCATCACTGCAAAAAAAGGAATGAGTCTTACAAGATGCTGCAGACCTTGCCGTCTTCTGAAGTTCCTCAACATTTATTGACTCACCTATACCACATCCGGTGCATATATATACGCCCATTTTATTGTCAGCCATGTCTGTGTTACCTCCTCACCGTGGACTGTATGCCCCTAAGGGCCGATGCCGTTGAGTCCTGAACGGAATTAGTCACGTCGTTAGGCCTCTTTGCCACGCCGGATGAATATATGCCTGCTTTTTGAAGGTCAGCATCTATAAAACCGTTGTCGTCGAGCTTTAAACCGTGATTACCGGCACTCTTTATGGCCGGCTCCATTCCGGTTGCAAGGACCACCATGTCAACCTTTTTAGTTATCTTAACAGAACCCTCTATATCCTCAAGTGTAAGTATCGGGTCTCCGCTTTCCTGGTCCTCTTCTATTTTCGCAACCTTTCCCTTTATCATATGCACGTTTTCATCTGCCTGAATTTTCTTTAAAAAGTCCTCATACTTACCGGGTGTTCTCAAATCTATGTAATAAATAAACACATTGGAATCCGGATATTGCTCCCTTAAGTATGTTGCCTGTTTAAGTGAGGCCATACAGCATATAGCCGAACAGTGGGCAAGATGGTTAATGTCCCTTGAACCGGCACACTGTACAAAGGCCACCGTTTTGGGCTCTTTCTTATCACTAGGTCTGACAATTTTCCCCTTTGTTGGGCCATTAGGTGAGGCCATACGCTCCATCATCATGTTTGTTACCACGTTTTTAACTTTTCCAAACCCCAGATTATCCATTTTCTTAGCGTCATACGGATTCCACCCGGTAGCATAGACCACCGACTGTGTCTTTATCTCTACCGTCTCAGGTTTCATGTCGAAATCTATAGCATCGTACTTACAAACAGCGGCACACTTTGCACAGGAGGCTTTAGTGCAAAGAGTCTCATCTATCACATACCTCATAGGAAAAGCCATATCATGGGGAAGATAAACGGCCTTTGTTTTATCCAATCCGAAATTAAATAAATTGGTGCGCTCTACCGGGCACACCTCAACGCACTTATTGCATGCGGTACACTTTGAATTAACTAACCGGGGATTAATCTTAACTTTTACGGTAAAATTCCCTTCGGAGCCGCTTACGCTCTCTATCTCCGACATAGTGTAGTAACTAATTTTTGAATTCTGTTTGATACGTCTGAAATTTATCTCCATCCCGCAGTAAGGCGGGCAGAGTTTTGGAAAGTACTTGTTTAATTGGGCAACACGACCGCCAAGATATGGACTTTTCTCTATAATCACCGAGGTTATACCTGCCTCAGCAGCCTCTATAGCTGTAGTCATACCGCTTATACCGCCGCCTATTACCACCATTTGTGCCGTTTTTTCCTCTGGCATGATAAAAACTCCTCCACTTTTTATTCAACAAGCATAAATACGGTAAGGGTTCCCCGCATTCGCGGGGAACCCTGATACCACAATGCGTTTATCTATCAGTCTGGGAATAACTGTACGTAATCTCTCTTTGACAACTCCCACTGGTTGGTCTGAAGGTTGTACTTGGATATTGTGAAGCACTTCCAATTCTGATCGTCCACGAGGTTAAAGTCTCCTCTGTAGTAATAGCCAGGGTAACGGGAATCTTCTCTGAACAGAATGTGTCTGGCATGTGACTCTCCAGTCCATATTCTGTGATAGTTCTCCCAGCATCTCATAAGCTCATGAAGGTCTGAGGCTGCCATTCTTGTAGCATCCTCCTTAAGCAAAACCAACTGCCTTAAACCCTCGGTAAGCATAGTCTTACTGGTCATATACCATACGGAAACACCGGCTACATACTCGTCCATAATCTTCTGGAGTCTTGCCTGAAGCATCTTAGGCCTGATGTAGTGGGGGTTTACGTTAGGATCTGTGCTGTAGTTTTTGTATTTTTCATATATTTCAAACGGCAAATAGAGCTCGGCTGCCAGCTCCTCATTGCTCTTTGATACTGCCGGCTTGTAGCTGGCATTATCGAGACAGAAGGCTACCATAGCCTTAGCTGCGGTTCTGCCCTCGGCGTGTGAGCCTGAAGAGAATTTGTGGCCTGATGCACCAACGCCGTCGCCTGCTGTAAAGAGGCCCTTTACGGTGGTCATTCTGTCATAACCCCAACTCCACTCTTTAGGAGCGCCGAGGTCAGTCGGACCACTTACCCAAAGCCCTGCACAACCTGCGTGTGAGCCAAGGAGATACGGTTCGGTAGGCATAATCTCGGATGGGGACTTATCCGGCTCAACATTGTTAGCCGCCCACATACCGGCCTGTCCGATACACATATCGAGAAAGTCCTCCCATGCCTCAGCCTCAAGATGCTTGATCTGTTTGGCATCCATGGTCTTTCCAAGCTCTGCCATAGCATTATGGGTGTTCATCCAAATAGGGCCTTTGCCGGCTTTCATATCAATCATCATCATGTGATTTCTGATAGCAGTGCCGAGTTTATGAGGGTCTGAGCAGTATTTGCCATAGAGCTTGTTGGTTGACTCAAAGTTGGTTACACAGTAGTCCTCGCCAAGAGCGTTGGTGGCTTTTGCTTTAAAGAAAAGGAACCATGCGCCAACAGGGCCGTAACCATCTTTAAATCTTGCAGGAACGAATCTGTTTTCCATAAGAACGAGCTCTGCTCCAACCTGTGCTGCTAATGCGTAGGTGGTGCCTGCGTTCCATACTGGATACCATGCTCTACCCTGGCCCTCTGCCACTGAACGCGGTCTGAATACGTTAACCGCTCCGCCGGCTGCCAAAAGCATGCACTTTGCTTTAAATATATATGCTTTGTTCTCTCTGACGCTGAAACCAACTGCTGCCGCAACCTGGTTAGGCTGATTAGCATCAAGGAGGAGTTTTACTATAAACACTCTTTCATAGTGGTTCTGGGCTTGCCCCGTGCCTGCTCTGTTAATCTCAAGGGCTTTTTTTGCAGCTTCTGCCACTATTACCTTGTAAGACTCACCATTAATCATTATCTGCCATTTACCGCTTCTTACAGGCTTGCCACCCTCAGTAAGTTTCTTAGCTGGCTGTGCTCCGTCCAGTGTGTGGCCGTCGTCGGCTCTTTTCCAAACAGGGAGACCCCATTCTTCAAAGAGATGTACGGAATCATCTACGTGCCTGCCTACATCATACA
>JADFYB010000066.1 GCA_015233245.1 Nitrospirota bacterium
CATATACGGGATTGGAATTTTTTTACTGGTACTTGTCTTGGTAATGGGAAAAAGCTGATGGGTTTAAAGGTGGTGTCTGAGAGGTCTGATAACGGAATGGCTATCAGAAGTTCAATTATTAGAAATATGACATTGGCAACTGCGCTTTTGCTTTGGCGAATACCCCTTTTAGGCTGGTTTTTGTTTATTGGAATACTTGCTGTTGAATTTATTATAATGACAGGCAATGCACAAAGAAAGAGAATAGGTGACGAACTTGCCGGCACGATGGTGGTACGCGTCATCGGTAAAATGGAGGGAAAATGATTTTTAGTAAGCTCTTAGGATTATTTTCAAACGATCTTGCCATAGACCTTGGAACAGCCAACACACTGGTGTATGCCAAAGGAAAGGGGATTGTTTGTGATGAACCATCGGTAGTTGTAATAAGAACGGACACAAAGAAAGTAATAGCTGTGGGGGCTGAGGCTAAAAGAATGCTCGGTAAAACGCCGGCAAACATTATCACGATACGGCCGATGAAAGACGGTGTGATAGCAGACTTTAATGCTGCCGGAGAGATGCTGAAGTATTTTATTAAGAAAGCCCACAACAGAAAGAGTTTTGTCTCACCGCGGGTAATTATAGGTGTGCCATCAGCCATAACTTTGGTTGAGCAGCGGGCGGTAAAAGAGGCTGCCGAGGCATCCGGAGCCCGTGAGGTTTACCTTATAGAGGAAACTATGGCTGCCGCTGTAGGCGTTGGACTTCCCATTGATGAGCCCTATGGCAATATGATTGTGGACATTGGAGGAGGCACTACCGATGTAGCAGTTATTTCCATGGATGGCATTGTTTACAGCAAAGCAGTCAAAGTCGGCGGGGATAAGATGGACGAAAAAATAATTACCCATGTTAAAGAAAAATATAACTTTATGATTGGAGACCGTACAGCCGAACAAATTAAAATAGAGATAGGCTCAGCTTTTAAAATATCCAAAGAGGAACTCACCATAGACGTAAATGGCCGTGACCTTATCTCAGGAATTCCCAAGACAGTGACAATCAGGGAAAATGAGATACGCGAGACACTGAGCGAACCGGTAAACATCATTGTAAGCACAATCAAACAGGCTCTTGAAAATACGCCGCCTGAGCTTGCCTCAGACATTGTGGACAACGGCATTGTGCTGGCTGGCGGGGGAGCTCTGCTCAGAGGACTTGATGAACTTATCAGACAAGAGACCAGACTTCCTGTCATCGTGCCTGAAAACCCTCTGACTGCAGTTGTCATGGGAGTGGGAAAGATGCTTGAGGACTTGGCGCTATTAAGGAGAGTAGCCGTCAGTTAATGCTCAAAAAGCATCACACTCTGTTTTTAATTTATGTATTTTTTCTGATTTCACTCATGACTTATCAAAGTTTCAGGGGGCCGTTTAAGCCAATCCTATGCTTAAGGTATCCGCTTTTTTTAGTAAATGACGTCATAGATACCGCTATAAGTATTATTAGGAAACCGTTTGTCCTGCTGTTTACAATTGAGGGAGAAAACGTCCGCTTAAAGAGTGAACTTAACAGACTGCTACTCAAAGAACAACAATACGATGAAGCCATTAATCAAAACAAACGGCTCAGCGCCCTGTTGTTACTAAAAGGTGAAACAATAAACTATGTATCGGCAGCCAGAGTCATAGCTAGGCAACCCAACAAATGGTACCACCAAATGGTACTGGATAGCGGCACTAAGGCTGGAATAAAAAAAGACATGGCTGTTCGTACAGACAAAGGACTAATCGGTAAGATAATCTCTACAGAGTCCAACTACTCAACAGTTCTGCTCCTGACTGACGTCTATTCCTCGGTTGCTGTCCGGCTTGAAGACAACCGCACTGAGGCTGTGCTTTCAGGAACTGGTTCAGAACTCTGCCTTCTTAAGTACATCCCTGTCAGTGAAGATGTTAAAGCTGGTGAGCCATTGGTTACATCAGGCACAGACAACCTATTTCCAGCAGGCATTCCGGTTGGCAGAGTGTTAAGCGTAGAACGCGTTACATCAGGTATGTTCCATGAAATTAAGGTAGAACTTTTTGCGCAACCGACAAAAGTTGAAGAGGTTATTATCGTCTCAAGAGAAGGTACGTAAATGAAAAAGGTTCTGACGTCACTTTTCTGGATTTCTATTATTAGCCTTGCAATGGCTCTTGACAGGGCAGGTTTTTTAAACTTAAAACTTAACTTGACGATGCTATTAGTTTATTATATGGGACTTAAGTGGCCGGAGTTAAAAGCAGTTTTGTGCTCTGCAGGTGTTGGCTTTATTGAAGACAGCCTCTCTCTGAGAATAATTGGCCCCAACATGCTTTCAAAGTGTACTGTGATTTTCATAACTTCATTTTTCAGAAGCGGTATTTTTAATTTCACTCCCCTTCTGAATTCTCTCCTGTGTTTTGCATTCACAATAGTTGACGGTTTTATCGTTTACTTTTCACTCTCTGTGTTTGATACCAGACCTGTGGATATTTCAACTGCCATTGACAGTATAATGTTTCAATCCCTGATAAATGGTGTTTTAGGATACTTTGTCATGAGAGAACAAGATGAATAAGGAGTACTTTGAGGGAGTCGCCTCTTTTACAGTTTATATTATAATCACAGTGTTTTTTATTCTTTCCGTGCGTCTTTACGTCATACAGATTTTAAATGGCAGCGATTATCGGGATGCTGCGGATTCAAACAGGGTCAGGGCTGTCTCACTGCCGGCCTCACGGGGTATCATATACGACAGAAGTGGCATACCCCTTGTAAAAAATAAACCCTACTTTTACGCATCCCTCATACCCGGGCGCTCGCCTGTGGACACACACGGCCTTGCCGCTTTAATCAAAACCGATGAGTCTAAACTCGCAGCTAAGATAAAAAAAGAAAAAAACAATATTTTTAAAACCATTGTACTTAAAGAGGGCTTGTCTTTTAAGGAGGTTGCAGAGATAGAGGCAAGAAAATCAGATTTCCCAGGCCTTATTGTAGAAACAAGCGTGACAAGAAACTATGTTTATAACACTGTCGGCTCTCACGTGATAGGCTATTTAGGGAAACCCAATAAACAACAGATAGAGAAACTTCAGCTTGATGATGTATCCCCTGAGACATTCATAGGCCAGTGGGGGGTTGAGCAGCTCTACGACACCACTTTGCGGGGCACCGCAGGGAGAAAGATAATCGAAGTTGATGCTCTTGGCAGACAACTGAAAGAACTTGAAGTTATAAAGCCCATCACCGGAGGTGATATAACTCTCAGTCTGGACATCAACCTACAACAAATAGCAGAGCAATCATTTAAGGATAAAACCGGTTCTCTGGTAGCTCTGGATCCAAAAACCGGCGAGGTACTCGCTATGGCAAGCATGCCATCTTTTGACCCTAACGATTTTGTTATGGGGATAGATTCCGAGAAGTGGTCAGCTCTGCATAAAGACAAACAGTATCCGCTCTTAAACAGGGCCCTTCAGAGTTCATACCCGCCAGGGTCCGTCTTTAAGGTACTCATGTCGGTGGCCGGACTTGATGACGGAGCGATAACTACAACAACTCCCGTAGGCTGTAGCGGCGAGATGCACTATGGCAAATGGTCATTTGGCTGCTGGAAAGCTCACGGCACTGTTACTTTCCATAGGGGACTGGTTCAATCCTGTGATATATATTTTTACGATGTTGGCAGGAGACTTGGCATAGATAAAATCTACAAGTATGCCAGGATGTTTGGCCTTGGCAAAAAAACCGGCCTTGACATTGTTGGCGGTGAGGAGAGAGAGGGGCTTATTCCATCAACAGCCTGGAAACAAAAGAAAATGAAACAGCCGTGGTTCCTCGGCGAGACGTTTGTTGCTTCAATCGGGCAGGGTTACGTTAACATAACACCTGCTCAGGCAGCGCTTCTTTCTGCGATGGTGGCAAACGAGGGACTTCCAATCCATCTTAATCTGATTAAGGGCACACTGCCGCCTGATGAATCTAAGCGGCTGAAGATTAAGCCAGAGGTTTTTACCGATGTTAAAAGCGCCATGTACGGGGTTGTCAATGAAGGGGGCGGTACAGGAGGGTCATCAAGGAGCACCCTTGTTCACATATCAGGCAAAACCGGTACCGCTCAGGTTGTAAAGGGCAGAGTGAAAACGGAAACTCTCAAACAACAACTCAGGGACCATGGGTGGTTTATTGCATATGCACCGAGCGAGGCCCCTCAGATAGCAGTAGCAGCAGTGGTAGAGCATGGCGGACACGGTGGCAGCGCTGCCGCTCCTATTGTTAAAAACGTAATCGAGGCTTTTGTAAAAAGCCCTTACTATAAAAAACCTGCGAAATTAGAAGAATGACTACTTTTCAGATTAACAGAAAGTACCTCAAACAAGTGGATGCTCTGATGCTTATACTCTTATTAGCTATCTCAGTAATAAGTGTTCTTACCATCTATAGCACCACAAGGCCGATAATGTCCTCATCACTGCAGCCCAATTACTACCTGAAACAATCGGTTTGGGTGTTAATAGGATTTATTGTTTTATTTATTGTTTTGATTAAAGATTATGTCTGGCTCAGAGATGCCGGGTATATCATATACGGGATTGGAATTTTTTTACTGGTACTTGTCTTGGTAATGGGAAAAAGCGGTCTTGGCGCACAGAGATGGCTGGATTTAAAGATTTTCTCCTTTCAGCCGTCTGAAATCTTCAGGTTAATACTGGTAGCAGGAGTTTCAAAATACCTGAGCTCGGTAAAAAGTCCGCTTGACCGGAGGTCATTTCTTCTTTCTCTCTTAATATTTGGAATCGTACCGTTTATTTTGATAATTAAGCAGCCGCACCTTGGCACGGGAATTGTTCTTTTTACGACATATCTTTTTTTAGCAATTTCTAAAAAGATAGAGAAAAAACTACTAATAATATTGATAGGAATTGCGCTTGTGGTAGTCCCCCTCGGTGGCAAAACCATTTGGAAACATCTGAAGGATTACCAGAAAAACCGTATCTTAGCGTTTGTTAACCCGGAGGTTGACCCTAAAGGGATAGGATATCAGATTGAGCAATCAAAGATAACCATCGGCTCCGGCATGACATTTGGCAGGGGATATCTTAAGGGTACACAGGGGCCTCTTAAGTTTTTACCTGAAAAGCATACGGATTTTGTTTTTTCCGTTTTTGCTGAGGATTGGGGATTTGTAGGGTCAATATTGCTTTTCAGTATATACCTTATATTTTTTATACGCGGGTTTGATACAGCGTTAAAAGCAAAAGACGAATTCGGTAAGTACATGGCCTCTGGACTAACCTTTATGCTGTTTCTATATTTTTTGATCAATATCGGGATGACTCTCGGAATGATGCCGGTTGTCGGCGTTCCGATTCCCTTTATGAGCTACGGTGGGACATCGCTCATATCTAACTTTATCATCGTAGGTATTATCATTAATATCAGAATGCGGCGCCTTGTTATGGTTTAGCTTGATAAGAAGGTCATCTTTTAAAATATTTCCGATTTTAAAATATTTTATTGGGTTCTTGACATTTAATTTGATAAGTGGGTACTATACTCTTATTTTATAAAGGAGGTTGAATATGGAGTCACATGCACTTATACATATACCTGGGGTACCGCCCTTTGTAACATACTCGTGGTTAGCGATGATTATACTGATTACGGTGGCAATTATAGTCAGAGGGTCTTTAAAGTTAGTGCCCGTTGGAGTTCAAAACGTGGCAGAGGGAATTGTTGAGGCTCTGTATGATTTTTGTAAGGATAACATAAACCACCATTGGGTTGATTCGATGTTTCCTATGATTGGAACCCTTGGCCTGTATATACTTACTTGTAATTTAATGGGTTTGATTCCCGGTTTTGAGGCTCCGACCAGTGACATCAATATGACTGCCTCGTGTGCAATACCGGTGTTTTTGGCAACCCACTACTTTGGGCTCAGAGAGCATGGCGGCAAATACATAAACCAATTTTTGGGTCCTGTACGGTCAGTGTTTGCAATACCGTTGATGATTATGATGTTTGTAATAGAATTTATCGGGCATTTAGCGCGTCCTGTCACACTCTCAGTCAGGCTTTTTGGGAATATGCTTTCAAAGCACATAATCCTGTCAGTTTTAGGATTGTTGGCCCCTGCAGTGATTCCAATAGTGTTTTTAGGGCTTGGCATTTTGGTAAGTGTGGTACAGGCTTTTGTTTTTGTTTTGTTAACTACACTGTACTTTGCAGGTGCAGTTGATGAGTCACATTAATAAACAATATTGTGGAGGTTGAGTTACATGAAGAGATTTTTGGTGTTACTGTTTGTAGTAACGATAGTGGTAGCGGTTCCCGCGGCAACTTTGTATGCAGGAGATGCTGACGGACAGACAAGTTCAAACGTCAAAGCTTTTGCCGCTATCGGAGCACTGATAGGACTGGGCATAGCGGCGCTTGGCACAGGCATTGGTCAGGGACTGGGTCTAAGTAAGGCATGTGACGGCGTAGCAAGAAACCCAGGTGCTTCTGGTAAGATTACCACCACGCTGATTATCGGTCTTGCTATGATTGAATCACTTTGTATCTATGCTTTCTTACTGTCTCTGGGTGTGCTTATGAACCAGAAGTTGTTCTTCTAAAAAGGGATTAAAAGGTATAGCTTATATTGTGTCAGGGATCATGTCGTACGCGGGGGCTGAAAGATGGGATTATTGCTTAAGTGTTTTATTGTAGGCCCGCTACAGGTTAACTGTTATGTTGTCTCAGATGATGACACGATGGAGGCTATAGTGATAGACCCCGGCGATGAGCCCGACAGAGTTATTGACTTTGTAACAGAGAGAGCACTGAAGTTAAAGAGTATAGTTTGTACACATACGCATTTTGACCACATAGGGGGTATTCCTGAAATCAAGGAAGCCCTTAACCCCCTTCTTTTAATGCATACTGATGAACGCACCATATATGAATCAGCAAAGGAGATGGCAGCGTTCTGGGGCCATCAGATGGACAATCTGCCAAAGCCCGATCAGTATCTCTCAGAGGGTGATAAGATAACTGTTGGCAGTTACAGTTTTGAAGTAATTCATACCCCGGGGCATACCTGGGGAGGGATTTGTCTTTATGGCGAGGGAATTATCATTACCGGTGATACGTTGTTTGAAGGGTCGGTGGGGAGAACAGACCTGCCAGGCGGCAATGCAAAGGATTTAAAGAAATCCTTTAAGCGTCTGATGGGACTACCGCCTCAAACAAGAGTATTTCCTGGTCACGGCCCTGAGACCACTATATCAAACGAAATAAAATACAATTTCTATAACACTGAGTAGCATTTGCGGATAAAATCTTTTCTATGAAGTAAACTCGTTATTAACAGGCATATAGAATGCATTATTTCCAATATCCTCCGGTTGCTGTCATTGTGCTGCCGTCAAAGTAATACAGGAATCCATCCGACCATGCAACTATAGATGTACCGTCTTTAAACTTTTGGACATAGTAATAACCTAAATTTCCACTTATTTGTAATACGGAACCTGATCTTGTGCCGTAGGTGGAAGTGTTTTGGTTATAAAGAGAATTCAGCGCAGTTTCAGCCCGTGAGTAATCGGCAGCGGTTTTCCAGTTTACATTGGCATAGTACCAATTTGTTCCATCATAATAATACATGTAACCATCGGTCCAGGCTATAAGTGCGGTGCCATTAGCATACCATTGAATGTAATACACCGTATCGGAGGAAGTTCCTATCTGTACTAAACCTGATTTTTCACCAAAATATAAAACACTGCGTAAATAAAGGTTATTGATTTCAGTGAGTGCATTGTCATAATCAGATGTGGAGGCGTTGCTAAATACGCATCGGACATAATTGTTTATCTGTACTAAATCATTCTGATCGCCGATTCCAGCGGAATAATCCGTCCCATCATTGTATTTTGGGTCAGAACGTTGAGCTCCAGGACCATGAATATCTGCTCCTGTTACTGAACTGCAAGGACCAAAACAAACATAGTCGGCATATTCTGTGTGTTCACCGGCTGTCGTACTTGACCAGAAAAACAGCGAGGTTCCGGTAGTTTTATTTATTTGAAAATAGTTTGTGTCTATCGCAGGGTTAGTATTAGAGTAGTCCACTATGCTTTGTAGTTCTTTGACGTTTGGCAGACGCCATTTGGAAATGCCTCCAAGTGTAAGGTTATCACAGTAATTTAGGGCATCCTTCCATGTAAATTGATAAGAGTTGGTTGATTTTGCTCCGTTAGTTTGCTGCCACAGTAAGCCGGTTGCCCGATCGGTAATGGTTCCATTGCCGTTATTTACAAAACTGTTTTCAAATACTCCGAATGTGCCTCTTACGCAACGATAAAAATTTTCAGCACTTCCATCTACTTTATTACTTTTTATATGTCCGTCCAGGAAGTTATAAAAATACACCATATCATTGTTATCAGGACGAAACGTAGATGTCCACGTTTGTCCCATCATATCGTAGGTGTGAGTGCCGGTTAGCTCCCCTTCTGTGGGAATCTCCAGATCAAAATAGTTTGTATCTATATAAAAACGTTTGTGGGTGGCACCCCTTGAATCCGATATAGAAAACAGTTCTTTGATAGTTGGCACTCTCCAGCCGTTATAACCGCCGAGGGTGAGATTGTCACAATACCCCTTAGCCGTATTGTAATCTACCTTGCTTGAATGATGTGCTCTTTCCCACATAAGCCCAGTGTTTTGATCTATCACGATAGTGAGATCATCGTTAAAAGTATAGTACGGGACTGTACTATCGTACTGAGCGTCCTGACCATAAAAATTATCCCCCTCAGATGGGCACGTTATAGGACCTAAATTACCATAGCATATGTTTTGTCCCGTATCCACAGTCTTGAAAACTATGGATGCCTCGATTGGTTTTAGCATAAGTAAAAAGAATGCACAGGAGAAAACACAAATTAATTTCATCGTAAATAAACTATCAGCTTTTGGTTTCAACGGCAATTCTGTCTTTCCACCACCTTGCCTTTTCAATTATCTCCTGCTCATCTTTCATTAGACAGACCTTATTTTCAACCGTAAGTTTTCCGTTTATCATGACAGAGTCAACATCTGATGCCCTCATTGAATAGACTATAAGGGAGTAAATATCATAAAAAGGTGTAAGATGAGGTTTATCGAGGTTCAGTATTACCAAATCGGCAAGTTTACCAGCCTTAATGCTGCCAAGGGTTTCTGATTTTCCAAGTGCTTTAGCTCCCGATATTGTTGCCATTGTGAGGGCATCCTTAGCGGTAAGCACCGTTGGGTCATTGTTTACAGCCTTGTGAAGCCTAGCTGCTATTGACATCTCGGTAAAAATATCGAGGTCATTGTTACTTGCAGCGCCATCCGTTCCAAAAGTTACGTTTACACCTTTTTTGAGCATTGGCACTACCGGAGCAATACCTGAAGCAAGCTTTAGGTTGCTCTCCACACAGTGCGACACACTGACCCCTGCCTCTGAAAGTATATCTGTCTCTTTATCACTTACCCACACACAGTGGGCTGCTACTACTGTGTTGTCAAGTACGCCTAATGCACTCAGATGCTCCACAGGAGGCTTGCCGTAGAGTTTCATTATGTCATCTACCTCATGCCGTGTCTCTGCAAGATGCGTATGCAGCAAAACATCGTATCGCTCTGATAGCCTCTTTGCTTTTAAGAGTGTCTCAGGACTACAGGTATAAGGAGCATGTGGGGATACTGCCGGAGTTATCAGACTGTCTGAGGAAAGCCAGTCTTTTATGAAAATTTCAGCCTTACTCAGATACTCATCGGCATTTTGAGCCGAGGCCGTAGGGAAATCTAAAATTCCAGCACCCAAAACCACCCTCATCCCCATATCTCTTGTCGTTCTTGCTATGCTTTCTTTGAAAAAATACATATCGTTATACATGGTTATTCCATTTAACATCATCTCAAGACAGGCAAGTGTTATCGCATCAGCAACAAACTCATCACTTAACCATTTGCCCTCAGCCGGCCATATGTAACCCTCAAGCCATTCCTTTAAAGGTAAATCATCGGCAAGCCCTCTGAAGTAAACCATGGCTGCATGAGTGTGAGTGTTTATAAGGCCGGGAATTACCGCCCTACCCTTACCACCCAAAACCTTACCTGGTTTATATTTTCCGGAAAGAGCTTCAAGTGTACCAACCTCTGTTATTTTTCCGCCCGATACGGCTATCGCCCCGTTTACTATCGGTTCAACTTTCGGCTCCATAGTGACAACATAATCGCCGGTGATTAAATAATCTACCTCAATGCAGTTACTCAAGCATTTCCCCATTTTACATCGCTATGGAAAGCCTTGATGGCTGAACCTTGAACCTCTTCAAGCATTTCATTTTTTGTTGCTACGATAAGCTCATGGGTTACGCCTAATTTGGAGGCTACCTCTTTTAAAGTCATACCCTGTTCATAGTGCAGCTTCACTATAAGTATTTTTAAGAAGTCATCACTAATGATCTGTTTAAGTTGGGAATCCTCTATCGCTAGTCTGTTTACCGCCTCCTCATATCCTGTGCCATGTTCCACATCTGCACTTAACGTCTTTATTGCCTCATCATATATGAGACTTTCCTGCTTTGTGAATTTCTTGAAATCATCCACCGCCCTTAGCTCTCCTTAAAATAACTCACTGCGCCGATTGTTTACAAACCACTGCAGCCATGGAGCGGAAAGGCTGTTGTGATTTTTGTTTATGCCCGCTCCAGAGCTTGCCTATATAGAAATGTTATTATTCTTTACCTTTACCTGCAGGCTTTTTATCTGTCTCAGAGTTCTTTGTCGATTTCATAGGAAACATATAAAGCTCTTTTGCAGCTTCAAGCACCCCGCCAAGATATGTTGTTGTCTCCTCAGTTAAGGATACGCCGGTCTTTTGAACATCCTTTATAAAATTCTCCCATCCGGCATGGTCCCACGTACCTTTCGTTTTCTTGATAAAGCTTATCGTACTTTCAGATATATCCAACAGAACATTTTCAAAACCCTTTGTACTCATAAGTGTGCTGTTGAGTTTCTTCATTGACTCAAGCATAGAACCCAGATATGACTGCATATCATGGGACAGATGAAACCCCTGTTTCTGCATATCTGACAAAAACTCCAGCCATGCCATGTGATCCCACTTACCACCCTGCGACTCCACAAATTTACTCGCCCGCTCTATCAGCTCTTCAAAAGAATCAAAGCCCTTTTTACTCATAAAAACTTACCTCCATTATTTTATTTTAAGCCAAGAGTAAGGAACTCCTGTTAAACCCCTATAAATATCGGTGAGTTATTATAACTTTATTTATTATAAAAAAACAGTTCAATAGTGGTTGGCTTAGAAATTACTTATTATTGTTTTCATTTTCGTACCACAGAATCCGTCCACATTGTGGGCACGTCAAAATGCGGTCATTCTTCATAACCTCTACAAACAACTGGGGAGGTATGCTCATATTACAGCCACAACAAATCTCTGACACTGCTCTGACTACGGCTATCCCGTGTTTCTTACTAAGTAGCTTAATATATTTATCATAGATTTCTTTACTTATTTCTTTACTAAGTTTATTTCTTTTAGCAATCAGCCCTTCAAGCTCTTTTTCACTTATGGCTTTTTCCTTATTCAGGTAGGAGAGCTTCTCGTTATAGTGTGACTCCTCCTTCGTAAGTGCAAGCTCTGATTTTTTTAATGCCTTGTCATAGGTCTCCATCTGCTCCATAAGGTTTAAAATGTCATCTTCGACATGGCGCTTCTCTCTTTCCACCTGTTCTATTTCTTTTAAGTGGGTTTTGTACTCCTTATTTGATTTAAGGTCGTTAATGCGGCCTTTCATCTTTATGATTCGCTCATTCTTTTCCTCTGCCAGCAGCTCCAGGTCCTTCCTTTGTTTTATCGCCTTATCAACTACCGCCCTTTTCAGAGCTACATCTGATTTAGCAGCATTAAGAGCCTTGTCGTACTCACTCACCGTTTTAGGCGTTTTTTCGATAAGAAGTTTAATTCTTATTACTTCACTGTCAAGAGACTGTATCTCTTTAAGAAGACCAATCTCTTCTAACACTTACCCACCATATAAAAGATTAACTCAGATGCCTTTCTTGTGGTGGGCCCACCAGGACTCGAACCTGGGACCAACCGGTTATGAGCCGGTAGCTCTACCAACTGAGCTATGGGCCCTGCTGATTTTTCGCTTGCCGTTATGCTTTTTACTTTCTTCATATGTTTACAACGTTAAAGTGTAACAAATATTGTTTCTGTTTAGCAAGCAAAATTATTAAATTCTCGTTAATTTTCCTTACCTGTCTTTATTAGTCTGTTTAATCTTAGAAGTTCAGCCTGTAAAACAGAGATTGTTTCTGTATTGTTTAAGTTTTCTGCCATTTTTATTTTACCGTTTATTTCTGCTATGGTTCTTAAGTAAATTTTTTTCTTCATATTTTTCAGACAGTCAGACACATTTTGAACAACATTTTCAGTGTCAACATAAGGCTGTACCATAAGAGACGTTATGTAGGAGATTTCCTCCTCAGTACATACTGCAAGGATACTGTCAGTTGTGGGGTTAAGAAGTCCTTCAAACAATCCGGCAAAGACCTTCTTTAAGGTTGTGTTTTCAAGCATACCCAAATCTAAATTGGCTGCTATCGTCTCTCGCACATCCTCAAATCCCATATAAGCATTAAATAGAATTTCCTCATCTACCAGGCGGTTATAACTCTGGATGGTTATTTCTTTATTTTGGTTTGTGGTGCGGCTTTTTACGGAATCTCTTAACGTTGTCTCAGAAATAGCACCCTTTTTTGATAACTCTGTAATCAGTCTGCCCCTTAAAACCGTATCCTCAACATCCTCAATTGTCCGGTATATCTCTCTGAGATTTTCTATCCCGTTGCCTCCGGTAAAAAGCATAAAGTCAACAAACCCCATTGAGTGGGATAACAGCCCGGTAAGGGCCGGTTGACCGTCTTGCCGCAGGAGGCTGTCAGGATCATTTTTCCCTGGGATTACCACCCCTCTAGCTATCAACCCCTTCTTGCTTATAAGCGAAATTGCACGCCTTGCAGCTCTCACTCCCGCCTCATCCCCGTCAAAAAGCACAACAACTTCATCGGCACTGCGTTTTAACAGTGTAGCATGCTCCTCGGAAAGCGCAGTGCCAAGTGGTGCCACCACATTTTTAATCCCATACTGATGGCACATTATTACGTCCAGATAGCCCTCCACTATGACTACAGAACGGGCTTTAGAGATTGCATCATAAGCCTGGCTTAGGCCATAGAGTGTCCTCTTCTTTTTAAACAGTGGTGTTTCTGAGGAATTTAAATATTTGGGAGGAACATCATCGAGAGCTCTGCCGCCAAAGGCTATCGTCTGCCCTTTAGCAGTATCTATAGGAAACATTATTCTCCTTCTAAAAACATCAAAAGGCATATTTTCCCTTATGCTTACCAAAGAGGTCTCAAGTATCTTACCATCCAGATGGCCGCGGCTCTTTAGGTGCTTATAGAGCATATCCTTACTATCAGGAGCAAAACCTATTGAGAACACATCTAAACTCTCATCGCTTAACCCTCTTAGACGCAGATAACTATTGGCTTTCTCTGATTTCTTAAAAATTGTCCGAAAAAACTCCCTGGCCTCTGCATGTATATTGAGATACTCCTGTCTGCCCTCAGTGCCCATTCCTTGCGGATAAAAATTGCTGTCAATTTTGACCCCTGCCTGCTCTGCCAATTGCTTAAGGGCATCGAGGTAGGCAAGTCCCTCCTCTTTCATGACAAACGTGAAGAGGTCTCCGCCTGCCCCACATCCGAAGCAATGAAAAACCTGTCTTACCGGACTTACCGTAAATGAGGATGTCTTTTCACTGTGAAACGGACACAACCCCTTGAAATTAGCCCCTGATCTTTTCAAATTCACATATTTTGAAATTAAATCCACTATGTCTAAACGGGACTTTATATCATCTCTTACTCTTTGCAGGTCCATTTATTAGCCTTATACCTCATAAGCTGCACATTAACTGATTTGCACTTATACCTCGGAGCTGTCTTTGGTTTGTATATGTGTCTCAGGCCGCTCGTCTTTATAGTTGACTATAGAACATATGCAGCCGCATAGTCAAGCTGCATAATAAAAATGACAAAAAGCAAGAACGTCTCAATCATCCTTGCTTTTTTTGCAGAATACACAGTAGTTCTTAAGTTCTTTATATAGATCAAACAACCCGCGAAAAAATAAACATTCGCAGTTACTGTGATACAGACACGCGTTTAGCCGCCTTTTTTCTCGCTGCTATTATCTTCTTCTTTTTTCTGATGCTTGGTTTTTCGTAATGTTCTCTCCTTTTTATCTCAGACAGGATCCCCTCCTTTTCGCACTGCTTCTTAAACCGCTTAAGAGCAAGCTCAAAGGAATCACTATCCTTGACATTTACCATGGGCATTCACATCCACCCCCCCTTTTTTCTATTTTTAAGTTCTTTTTTTTTTAACAGTGCGGAGTTTAACACTATTTCAACAATTTGTCAATATGTCTTTTGTAAATAAAAAATTTTTATGAATCACTACTTTATAACTTGAAATATCTTAGTTTCCTTGACACATATCCCTCCTTTTATCATCTTTTTTTACCGCAGAAATAAATGCAATAAACAACAGAGAGGACAGTGCCGCAGTTATTGCTCCAAAGTAGAACGTGGCAGATGGAGAGACGTGATCCCATAACCCTCCGCCTATCAGACTTGCCGGAAGCATAGCAAGGCCGACAACAGTATTATAGACACCAAAAGCAGTCGCCTTAAAATCCTGCGGTATAATTGTAGCAAGAAACGCTTTCTGTATCCCCTCAGTGAGTCCCATAAAAAGACCGTAGAACGCAAAAAGAATCCATATGGCAGTTGTACTTTCTACAATTGCAAAACCATAGTAAAGTATGGCAAATAACACAAAACCAGGAAGGATAACCCGCTTTGCACCGAATCTATCTGCAACTATGCCTGCCGGAATAGCAGATAGAGAATAGATGATATTGAATAACAGGTAAACCACAGGTATCATTACCGTTGCAACCCCAACCTGCTGCGCCCTTAGTATCAAAAATACATCGCTGGAATTTCCGATGGCAAACAGCCCTGCAATAGCTGTAAAGAACTTGAACCTCCAGTCAAAATGTTTAAAGGTCAGTTTAGGTTTTTCTATATTTGAAGCTATCGGCTTTTTCTTTTCTGTAATGAAAAAGATGATTAAGAGCACTGTTATCATGCCGGGTATAATCGAAAGCCAAAAAACTTTACGGTAATCGTTAGAAAATAACCCAAGGAGAAAAAAAGCCAAAGCAGGTCCAACAACAGCTCCCATTGTATCCATCGAGCGATGGAGGCTGAATGCTCTTCCGAGATTTGAGCTGTCTGATGATTCGGCTATAATTGC
>JADFYB010000281.1 GCA_015233245.1 Nitrospirota bacterium
ATCTCTCCTCTCACACACAACCAAAAAAAAAATTAGGTAAACCCCCCCATTCTTGTACAACAAACCCGGGGGCCAGGGGGAATCTCCCCCGGGGGGGGGGGTTTAAGGGGGGGGAGGCGCCCTCCCTTTTTCTTAACTTATTTGAACGTAACCCTATGTGCTTTACTACCAGAATAAATCTCTCTGTCTCGGTGAGTGGAATCTTACTGTGAATTATATCAATTTTGTAATCATCGGAATTTTTTTGAATCTCACTTTCATATCCTTTCCCTTTTCCCAGGACAAGGCAGCCGTGAGTACCTATGAGTGGTGAGGCAAGCTGTATAAAATCCGAAACACTGAAAGCCGCCCTGACAACAACACAATCAAATGGTGTAAACTTATCAATTTCCAAATCCTCAAGTCTGTCTTCACACACATCTGTGTCTGGGAGTTTTAAAATATGTATCATGTGTCTCAGGAACACTGCCCGCTTTTTTCTTGGCTCCATGAGTGTAACCACAAGCTCCGGGCGTACTATTTTTATCGGAATCCCAGGAAATCCCGCACCTGAACCGACGTCAAGCAAAGTTTTTGCCTCAGCGGGAATTCCGTTAAGAAAGAGCAGTGAGTCAAGAAAATGCTTTGTAACGATCTCTGTATCATCTGTTATTGCAGTAAGGTTGTGAGTCTTTGACCACTTTTTAAGCTCCTGCAGATATGTCATAAAGGATTTGACAATACTTTCAGACGGCTCTATAGACAGCGCCCTCAGCCCTTCAAGCAGCGTTGTTTCAACGTTGGTTTTCTGTTCTTTTTCTTTTTTCAAGGTATGCTAAAATCATGGAAATTGAGGATGGGGTCACACCGGGTATTCTTTGAGCCTGACCTACTGTCTCCGGTCTTACCTCAAGAAGTTTCATTAGCGATTCGGTTGAAAGCCCTCCGATTTCCTTATAATTAAAATCATCCGGAATGCGCTTATTCTGAAGTCTCTTCATTTTTTCAACAAGCACCTCTTGTTGTTTTATGTATCCCTCGTACTTTATCTCAGCCTCCACAAGGAGCTTTAAATCGGTGGGTAACTCCACATCAGGCGCACTAACGCTTTCAAGCATTTCATAATCAACGCCAGGCCTTTTCAGTAGCTGCTCAAGTGTTGAGGGCTCAGTTAGAGGAGATATTCCTCTTTTTATGAGAGATGGGTTTATCTCATCAGGTTTAACTCGTTTAGTTTTAAACCTGTACATTTCAGCATTAAAGCTGTCTAATTTACTTTTATATTGCTCATACCGGTTCTCATCAACAAGCCCTGCAGCATAACCTTTTTCTTTCAACCGGAGTTCTGCGTTATCGTTTCTTAACAAAAGTCTGTACTCAGCCCGTGAGGTAAACATCCGGTAGGGTTCGGTTATTCCTAAAGTGACAAGATCATCAATCATGACCCCTATGTATGCCTCATGACGCTGAAGTTCAAGTGGCTGAGCGCCCTTTATTTTTAATGCCGCATTCATACCTGCAACAAGACCCTGAGCTGCCGCCTCCTCATACCCTGAGGTGCTGTTTATCTGTCCTGCCAGATAGAGCCCCTCTATGGTTTTAACCTCAAGCGTATGTCTAAGACAAGCCGGATACACAAAGTCATACTCCACAGCGTACCCGGGACGCATGAGCTCTGCCCCCTCAAGCCCTGCAATGCTTCTGACCAGCTCAATTTGCACGTCAAGCGGCAAACTTGTTGAAATCCCATTAGCATAGTACTCGGAGGTGTTCAGGCCATCGGGCTCTAAAAACACCTGATGACGCGGACGCTCTGAAAATCTCACCACCTTGTCCTCTATCGAGGGACAGTACCGGGGGCCCTTGCCGCTTATCTTTCCACTGTAGAGCGGAGAGCGGTCAAGCGAGTTATGTATTATCCCGTGGGTTTTCTCGTTAGTGTAGGTAATATAGCAGGGCAGTTGAGGATTCAGTATTGCCTTTGTCGAAAAGGAAAACGGCACCGGAGGATTGTCTCCCCACTGAGGCTCGGCTTTATTGAAATCTATAGTTTTAGCGTCTAACCTGGGAGGGGTGCCGGTTTTAAGCCTGCCTATTTTAAGGCCCAGCTCACTTAATGACTCAGAGAGCCCCACTGATGGAAACTCCCACGCCCTTCCTGCTGAAAAACTCTGAAGCCCAATGTGAATTAAACCGTTTAAGAATGTCCCTGTTGTTACTATAACAGCCTTGCTATGGTACACAGTGCCGAGAGAGGTAACAACGCCGGTTATCCGGTTTCTCGACTTATCAAAAGTGAGAGAGGTAACGGTGCCTTGTTTGATGTCAAGATTCTTTGTTTCCTCAAGCACCCGTTTTATATAAACTCTATAGAGCACCCGGTCAGCCTGAGCCCGCAAAGACCATACGGCAGGCCCTTTAGAGCGGTTAAGCATTCGAAACTGAATACCGGCAAAATCGGCAGCCTGTGCCATCACGCCTCCCAGAGAATCAATCTCTCTTACAATATGGCCCTTAGCAAGCCCTCCAATTGCAGGATTACAGGAAAGCTGCCCTATTGTGTCAAGATTCATGGTAAAAAGACATGTGGAAAGCCCCATCTTTGCTGCGGCAAGGGCGGCCTCTGTTCCGGCATGTCCACCCCCTGTAACTATACAATCGTAAGACTTAACGGCAGACACTGGCTACTTTTTCTTTTTCTTTGTGAAATCCACCCGAAGTACGTTATCTAAAGCAGCCTGCTGCTCTGTTTCATCAGTGCCAGTTGTAACGTTTTCTTTGGGAGTGTTTATATCCTCCCTCTGGTACATGGAGACAAACTGCACCTGAACCTCGGGTGAGTATATGGCAAGTATATGCTCTGAGGGGATGCTGCAGGCCTCTGGTTTGCCGTCAAACTGTAACACCGCCTCAATCAGATAAAATATGTTAAAATCTCCCATACACTAAGTAAGTTTCTATATG
>JADFYB010000282.1 GCA_015233245.1 Nitrospirota bacterium
CTAAAGGGAATGATGCTTGATTTTGGGGGCAATGCCAAAGGATATACTGCAAATAAGATTGCAGAGGTGCTTAAAGTGGAGGGAATAACCTCAGGGATAGTTGCAATAGCCGGAGATATTAAAACCTTCGGCACAAAGCCCAATGGCAGCCCGTGGTATATTGGTATACGTAACCCCCGCGGGACTCCCTCAGATCTTGTGGGAATTATAAAACTCAAAGACCTGGCTGTATCAACAGCAGGCGACTATGAACGCTTTTTTATTGAGGGAAACCACCGCTACCACCATATATTAGTGCCTCAATCCGGCTATCCGGCAACGGAGTTCCAAAGCGTAACAATCGTTAACCCAGAGGGGTTTATTACCGACTCCCTTGACAATGCAGTCTTTGTGATGGGAAAAGAAAAGGGTCTTGAATTTATAAAAAAACATAATCTTAAGGCATTTCTGATATACAGCGATAACACGACCTATATAACGGACAACCTGAAAGAGGAATTTGAGCGCTAAAACTCTCATTAAGCCACTGACTTACGCGGATGTGGCACTGTTTTTACTCCTTATAATCGCCTCGGTTTCAGCTCTCTTTTATGTTTCTGCCGGGGTATCCAAAGGAGCGGTAGTAAAAATAGAGGTAAACAACAAACTCCTCTACCGGTATCCGCTTAATGAAGACAGGCGAATTCACCTTGAGTTTATGGATATAGAGATAAAAGGCGGGCGGGTTGCCGTAACAGATGCCGACTGCCCAAATAAGTTATGTGTCAAACAGGGGTTTATAGACAGGGGAGCTATAATTTGTCTTCCTAACAGAACCGTGATAACTGTTGAGGAAAACGGCCAAAACAAGCGGGGTGTTGTTGATGCAACAACGTGATAAGTTAACACTTGCTATGCTAAGTGCGTTTGCCGTTGCGATTACCGGTTTTGAGAGGTTTATACCTACTCCTGTGCCGTGGTTACGGTTTGGACTTGCCAATATCATCATACTGATAACGCTGATTCTGTATGGATTTAAGGCGGCCTTTACGGTTTCACTGATAAGAGTGATAGGGGGCTCAATCATAACAGGCACATTTTTAGGACCGGCTTTTGTGCTGAGTTTTAGCGGCAGCGTGTTAAGTGTGCTCTCTATGGGAGCCCTATATAAGGTTATGCCAGGAGTATTTAGCCCGATAGGACTTAGCCTTATTGGAGCGCTCTTTCATAATTTAGGACAAATAATATCTGCGTATTTTTTATTTATTCAAAATTTGAGGGCAATGCTTATAATAACGCCGATTATACTCTTTTTAGGGACACTTACGGGAGCGGCTAACGGAATAGTTACAGCAGTTGTACTTGAGCGCTTGAAAAAAAGTCAGAATAACGTACACAATACCTGATGAGGGTAAAGTGTCCGATGTGTAGTAAAGATGTTGAATGGAATGGTAATCCATTCAGGCCATTTTGTTCAGAGAGGTGTAAATTAACTGATCTGGGCAAGTGGGCAGCAGATGAGTACAGGATTGCCGGTAGCCCGCTCAATGACGATAACGCTGATTATAACAAAGATATAGAGGAGGAATAAAAAAATGATAAAAGTCGTGGTAGCCGGAGCATCCGGCAAGATGGGACAACGGATAGGCGTTTTGGCAACAGAACACCCTGAAATAACCCTTAGCGGAGCGTCTGAAAGGTCAGGGCACAGTGCAATTGGCAAAGACTTTGCCGACGTGGCAGGAGGCGCTAAAACCGGAGTTTTTATAAATAATTCTTCAGATGCTCTACGCGGAGCTGATGTGGTCATTGAGTTTACTGTGGCTGAGGCAACCCTTGAAAACTTAAAAACCTACGCCTCCCTCAAAATCCCAGCGGTCATTGGTACAACAGGTCTTAGTGCCGCACAAATCGAGGAGCTTAAACAGTTTGCTAAGACAATTCCAATCGTGTTTGCTCCTAACATGTCGGTAGGTGTCAATCTTCTTCTGAGAGTGCTTAAAGATGTGGCCTCAACGCTAGGTGATGACTATGACATAGAGATAGTGGAGGCGCATCACAGGCTGAAAAAAGACGCACCAAGCGGAACTGCGATTAAAATGGCTCAGGTGATAGCAGAGTCACTGGGCAGGGATTTAAACGAGGTTGGAGTATATGAGCGTAAGGGAATAATTGGAGAGCGTACTAAAAAAGAAATTGGAATCCAGACTGTAAGAGCCGGTGACATCGTCGGTGAGCACACGGTGATGTTTGGAGGAATGGGTGAAAGGATAGAGATAACCCATAAGGCATCAAGCCGTGATACCTTTGCTCGTGGTGCGCTAAGGGCAGCTCTATGGCTCAAAAACAAACCGGCAGGGCTTTATGATATGCAGGATGTACTGGGACTAAAATAGAAATAGGTAGAAGGAGAACACTTTGAAAGAACATCACGTATGTCCGTGGTATTTGGCTTATACGTTTGACAATCCGCTTAGAAATCTGGTGCATAAGCCGGAAAGACTCTTGATGCCGTACGTGAAAGCCGGCATGAGAGTGTTGGACATTGGTTGCGGCATGGGGTATTTCTCAATTGGTATGGCAAAACTTGTCGGAGGCAGCGGACACGTCACATCGGTTGATCTTCAGCAGAAAATGCTTGAAGTGCTAATGAAAAGGGCAAAACGCAACGGAGTCGCTAACCGTATAACACCGGTGAGATGCAAGGAGGACAGTCTTGAGGTTAGTGAAAAGGTGGATTTTGTACTTGCCTTTTGGATGGTTCATGAAATCCCTGATCAAAGCGGGTTATTCAGGCAAGTCAGCTCTATGTTAAATCCCGGAGCTAAAATGTTTATAGCTGAACCTAAAATGCACGTTAAAGAGCGAGATTTTGAAGCGTCAATTGAAACGGCCGAAGAACACGGGTTTTCTTTGGTGGAAACTCCAAGAGTATTTTTGAGCCAAAGTGCAGTGCTCGTG
>JADFYB010000067.1:0-14875 GCA_015233245.1 Nitrospirota bacterium
CTGGACGCAAGGCTTTGTAGGATTGCCCCCGGGCAAGAAGCACATCAATATCCGTGTGGATGCCGATGTGCTTGAGTGGTTCCGAAGCCATGGCAGAGGATATCAAACCTACATGAACAGCGTATTACGCGCTTTTGTATCATCAAAAGCACAAAGCGGACAAGGTAACATGAACCATGCTAAAAAAGGTTGAAACTGGACGTTACCAAGAGTTTCTTTTTTGATTTCTTCATAAACGGAACAATTACTCCTAAAGTGTTTGGAGTTTAGAAGCAAAACGGTGATGATTTGCCTGTATCTTATTAGATAAGTTAAAATCTAACATAATGAGATACGCGGTATTAGGCACAGCAGGCCACATAGACCATGGAAAGAGTTCCCTTGTAAAGGCCATGACGGGGGTTGACCCGGACAGGCTGAAAGAGGAAAAACAGCGCGGTATAACTATTGATCTGGGGTTTGCCGAGTTAAAGTATGCAGAGGCCACTGTAGGTATAGTGGATGTGCCGGGGCATGAAAAACTCATTAAAAACATGCTTGCCGGAGCCCAGGGAATTGACATGGTGCTCTTTGTAATTGCCGCCGACGAGAGTATTATGCCCCAAAGCAGAGAACACCTTGCTATTTGCAACCTGCTTGGCATAAAAACAGGGATAGTGGCAATCACTAAGTGTGATTTAGTTGACACAGAGTTTCTATCGCTTGTTGTTGAAGATGTGCTGCAGTTTGTAAGCGGCACATTTTTGGAAAATGCTGACATCATATCGGTATCTGCTAAAGACGGCACAAATATTGAGAATCTAAAAAAAATGATTGGTGACCTCGCAATGCAAACACTGCCAAAATCCAACGGCGGGATATTCCGCCTTCCGGTTGACAGAGTGTTTACGTTAAAGGGCTTTGGCACTGTTGTAACCGGAACGGCAATATCTGGAATGATACGGGTTGATGACCACATAGAGATACATCCATTAGGGATTAAAACAAAAGTGCGGGGACTGCATAGCCATAACCAGCCGATAACTGCAGGTTTTGCAGGGCAACGCCTTGCCGTTAACCTTCAGGGAGTTGACAGGGATGAGTTAAGCCGTGGCAATCTCATTACAGAGCAGGGTAGGGGGATCAGGACTAAGCGCCTTGATGTTAAAATTACACTTCTTAAGGATGCTGTTGCCCTTGATGGTAAAGCCATTGTCCATTTTCATATAGGGACATCTGAGTTAACGGCAAGAGTGATAGTCCATGGCGGAGGGAAAATTTCTCCCAGTGAGAGCGCATACTGTCAGATACGACTGAAAGAGCCCATAACGGCAATGGTTAGTGACAGATTTATCATAAGGAGATTCTCTCCCGTTGAGACCATAGGCGGAGGGATTATTCTTGATATTTTACCGCCTGTCAGGGGGAAAGATATATCGAGTCTTGAGATTTATGAAAAAGGCACATTGGAGCAAAAAATTTCAGAGAAAATCAGACGGGTGGCTCAGGCTGGCTTTACCCGCAAACAACTGCACAGTTGGATTAATGAAGATATCAATAAAATTGATGCCGGTATCGAAAAGTTAAAACAAAATAAGACAATCGTTGAACTCTCAGAGATTTTGTACCATATGGAAATGATAAAGGCTCTGGAGTCAAAAGTAGCTGCCACACTGAGGGATTTCCATAAGTCCAATCCACTTAAGGCTGGAATTTCTAAGGATGAGCTCAGTGGAAAGTTTAAAGCGGTTGATTCAAAATCGTTTTTTAAAATTTTACCTTCTTTTCCTCTGTTGGTGTTAGACAAAGACATTGTGCGGTTAAAGTCTTTTAATCCCACCCTTACCGCAGATGATGAAAATGTTCGTACAGCGATAGTTAAAATGCTTGGGGCTGCGGGATTTCAGCCTCCGCTTAAAGAGGAGATAGCATCAAAGCTCTCATTAAAAGTAAATGCAATTACAGATATTTTGAAACTTATGGCCTCAGACGGGACAATTAGCAGAATAAATGATTCGATTTATCTTTTAAAAGAAGACTACAATAAGATGCTTACAGCATTAAAGGAATTCTCAAAGAACAAAACCGAGATAAGTGTTTCCGAATTCAGAGACCTCTTGCAAACCTCAAGAAAGTACGCTCTCCCTTTTCTTGAACATCTCGACGGGAAAAAAATAACCATGAGAATAGGTGAGGCCAGAAAGATTATAGGGGGAGCTTAAAAGTTTTTTATTTTATACGTGTAAATTAAAACCTTAAAACTATTTTTATTTGTTATAATATATCTTTAGTAATACAGAACTGGTCAGTTTATAAGAATGAAAGGAATTGGGGATAGATGTGGATAAAGAGCAAAAAGACAGCACTACAGATGAGACAGGGGTAGTGCGCAAGTTTACAGGTAACCTTGAGGCTGTTTTGACAGACTGTAGTAATGCTGACATTCATTTGCTTGATGCTATATTAGACATAGTGGGCGCTCTCATAATTGTTTCAGATGTAGATGGTTCAATTGTGCGCTTTAACAGGATGTGTGAGACTACCACAAATTATTCCTTTGATGAGCTTCAGGGAAAATGTATATGGGAGTCCCTGCTAAGAAAAGAGGACGTGGAGCAGTTTAAAGTGGATTTTGCTAAAATTGTAGATGGCCAATATCCTCTTAGCATTGAAAATTTCCTGCTTACTAAAAATGGCCAACAGAGATTGATAACATGGTCAAATACAGCGCTTTTAAATGAACAGAGTGGTCAGGTTGAATACGTAGTATTAACAGGATTGGACATAACAGAAAGAAAAATAGCGGAACAGCGCCTTCAATACCTTGCCCATTTCGACTCACTTACGGATTTGCCCAACAGAACGCTCTTTTACGACAGATTGAGCCACACGCTGGGCCACTCACGCAGGTACAACCAGATGTTTGCCCTGTTGTTTATAGACCTTGACGGCTTTAAGCACGTTAATGACACACTGGGGCATGATATGGGAGATTTGCTTCTGAAACAAACTGCCAAGAAACTTCCCAACTGTGTCAGGGATACCGATACGGTTGCCCATGTGGGAGGTGATGAGTTTGTTGTAATTCTGCCGTTTATAAAAAAAGTGCAGGATGCAGCTTTGGTGGCTGAAAAAATTATTGAGACACTTTCCGAGCCTTTTTTACTTGACGGACATGAGTGTTTTGTAGGTGCCAGCATAGGCATAAGTGTTTATCCTAGCGATGGAGACGATATAGATACGCTTCTGAAAAACTCTGACATCGCCATGTATCAAGCTAAGGAAAGGGGTAGAAGCAACTATCAGTTTTTCAACACAGAGATGAACTCAAGAGCGTTAAGGCGTCTTAAGCTTGAAAACAACCTGAGAAAAGCGTTAGAAAGGAACGAATTTGTCCTATATTACCAACCCAAAATAAACCTTTCAACCGGTAAAGTTTGTGCTGCTGAGGCATTAATTCGTTGGTTAAATCCCAAGCATGGCATAATATCTCCGGTGGAATTTATTCCTCTTGCTGAGGAAACCGGATTAATTATCCCGATAGGAGAGTGGGTACTAAGGACAGCATGTAAGGAAAGTATTGAATGGCAGAGGGCAGGCTACCCCCCTATCGTAATAGCAGTAAACCTGTCAGTCAAGCAATTTAGGTCGGAAAATCTTATAAAAACCATAGAGGATATTCTCGATGAAACGCAGTTAAGGCCTGAGCTTCTCGAACTGGAGTTAACCGAGAGCATAGTTATGGAGGATGCCGAGAAGGCCATAAAGGTGCTGCGCAATGTCAGAGACAAGGGCATACACGTTGCTATTGATGATTTTGGTATGGGGTATTCGTCTTTGAGTTATTTAAAGAGATTTCCCATATGCAGGCTTAAGATAGACAGATCCTTTGTAAGAGATATAACGACCGACCCCGATGATGAGGCAATATCTACTGCCATAATAGCCATGTCTCACAGTCTTAAACTTGACGTCACTGCAGAGGGGGTTGAAACATATGAGCAGTTGGAGTTTTTGCGGGCGCTTAAATGCGACGAGGCACAGGGCTACCTTTTCTCCCAACCTTTACCAGCAAAAGAATTCCTTGAGTTTTTAGACAGTTCAGTTACTTTTTAGAAGAATCAATAAACTACATAATATATTCTGAATCACTGACTAAAGAACAACTTAATGCTGACGCTTGATTTCATTAAGGATATAAAAATATATCAAAGGAAGCGAGGATACAGGTTTTCCATTGATTCGTTACTGCTTTGTGATTTCGTAAGGGGTGGATTTCATACAAAGTTAATAGCTGACTTTGGGGCAGGCTCAGGGATTATCGGAATTCTGCTTGCCAAAAAATTTACAAAATCCGGCGTTCACTTAGTAGAAATTCAGGAGGAGTTATCGGCTCTTTCAAAAAGAAATGTTGAAATTAACGCTCTCGATGACTACGTTACTGTTCACACGCGCGATATAAGAACAGTAAACGGGTATTTTAGCCAAAACAGTTTTGACATTGTTGTTTCAAATCCCCCGTTTCGTAAACCGGTAAGCGGTATGATTTGCCCGGATACGGAAAAAGCAATTGCAAGACATGAACTTAAAATTACCTTTGATGAGCTTGTTAACTCAGCCTTTTACTTGCTTAAAGGTAAGGGGAAACTTGTTTTTATTTACCATCCATCCAGATTTGTTGAGACCATAGAAATTCTGAAAAAAAATAAATTTGAACCTAAACGAATAAGATTTGTACATTCCAACATGGAAACTGAGGCAAAGATGTATTTAATGGAGGCGGTCAAAGAGGGAAAGCCTGAGATGACAATAGAGCCCCCGCTTTTTCTTTACGAAACACACGGTCAGTACACTCAAGAAGTGCAAAATATTATTGGAAAGGCGATCCGATAAATGTGGCTACTAACTCATTAAACTTTTTTCATATCTTTTGTGTTATTATTAATGAGGTTATTACAAAAAAACCGAGGTAATTATGAATGATATTAAATTAAATTGCTGGGAGTACAACAACTGCCAAAGAGAAGTTGGTGGTGCAAAAGTGTATGAATTAGGTGTATGTCCTGTCCCACTGGAGAGTCGTCTGGATGGATTTCATGGGGGAAAAAATGGCGGCAGATCGTGCTGGGCTATAGCGGGCACTCTTTGTGGTGGCAAACCCAAGGGCACAATGGCTCAAAAGTTAAAGGATTGTACGTTATGTAACTTTCATCAGTTGGTCATCACGGAGGAGGGAGACAGTTATACAAGTGTTGCCACATTCCTGAGGCAATCCAGGCTGGATGAGAAGAAGATGATTTTTAAGGAACCGAGTTTTTTAGAACATGTTTACTCCAAGAGCAAAATGGCCTCTGAGGATGGTGTTGATTCTTTGTATATAACACTATTAATAGCATGGACAAGTCTTTGCCCGTCTATTACAATGTTGGAGGGGTCAAAGAGACTTTGCAAGGAGGACCTTGTGGATGAGTTGATGATTATAGATGCAGTAGCGGATAACCCAAGAACAAGAGCTACCAGGCTTTTTTTGAAAACAATATTTAAATCTCTCGGCAAACAGGTCGGTAATTATTTTTCACCTTTGTTTAAAAACTCCCGATAGATAGCTATTTGAAAATATAGGCTCTCTAACGTTTTTACCTACTTAAAACGTGAAAGAGCCTAAAAGATTTACGCTTACCTTCATTGCTAATGGAAAAAACTCTAAAGCCAAAGAATTTTCATACAAACAGATTCGTTTAAAAACATACTATAATCACAAGAGGTGTGAATGAATGTTTCATATGATGACAAAGGAGATGTACTTTACCTCACAAACACGAATACATAACATTATATTAAAAGAGGAGATTGCCACACCCCTTTCAGGGGTTCGCAATGACGGCTTGGGAGTATCGTTAACAACAAAACCGGGGGTCACGGGGAATCATTCCCCGTGCAGTAGGGGAATCACCTTTAGGGGAGTGGGGTTTAAGGGGACAGGACAGAGTCCTTCCCCTTTCTATCTTTTCCTTACTATTTTTCGTATTTTTTCACAATTATATCATTGAGCTTTCTCTTTGGCACATAATGGACGGAGTTTTCATCGCGCCAGTACTGTATGCTTGCGCCATCTGCTAACTCAGTAACTATAATTTGCTCTTTTGGTTTTCCTATGGGTATTACCATTAGAATTTCCAGAGTGTCCGGGATTTCAAGTATTTTCCGTAGCTCTTCCTTCTTTATGGAAATGACAATACAGCCGCCCAGTCCTTTTTCTCTGAGAGCCAGAAGGATGGTCTGTGCCGCTATGCCGTGGTCACAGATTATATTTTTACTGATACTTGTATCTCCAAGCATAACAATGTATGCGGCAGGGCGCTCACCGTGGGCTGGTCCCGGCCAGTCCTTTAAGTACCCGGCCCAGGCAAGTGTGCTGAAAATGAGCTCGTTTGTCTCTGTATTGTTTGACATTATGTATTTAAGCGGCTGAAGGTTGGCGGCTGACGCGGTATATCTCGATATATCAACAGTCCACTTAAGTGTCTCCATAGTAACCGAAACATCCTGATAAAATCTCCTTACTGAACGGTTTCCCTTAACCAGTTCCTCTATCACTCTAAACCTCCTTTGTAATTACAACTTAGCATTTTTTAAAGCGTTTTTGCATGTACAGCCATGAAGCTCGTCAATCTCTGACACAACCTGAAACAACAGATTGTTCAGTTTTTGAGAAACCTTTCTGACAGCATCAATCACCTCAGAGGTTGTGAGTTTTTCTTTGCTGATTCCTGCTGCATTATTTGTAACGGTGGCAATGGTGGCATAACAGAGTTCAAGCTCTCTTGCCAAAATTGCCTCAGGCATCTGAGTCATTCCAACCATGTCTGAGCCAAGCTGCCCGTAGAGTTTAATCTCAGCTCTGGTTTCAAAACGGGGGCCCTCGGTGCAGACGTATGTGCCTCTTGGCAGAACCGGAATATTACACTCTGCGGCGCTTTTTAAAATAAACTCTCTAAGCGCCGGACAGTAGGGCTCGGTGAAATCCACATGATACACGGCATCCGTGTCAAAAAACGTGGTAGGACGATTTTTAGTCATATCTATAATCTGATCTGGGAGCACAAGGTCACCGGGAGTCAGCAGTGAGCTTATAGAGCCCACAGAGCCTGTAGCTATTATGGTTTTAACCCCAAGCTTTCTCATTCCCCAGATGTTTGCCCGGTAGTTAATCATATGCGGAGGAATGTTGTGTGAGGAGTTATGTCTGGGTAAGAATACTACGTCTTTGCCGCCTATTTTTACAATTTTAAAATTATCCGAGGGCTTGCCAAAAGGCGTCTCAAGTGGAAGATCTTTGACCTTTTGAAGTCCTTTCATTTCGTAGATGCCACTTCCCCCTATAATTCCTATGTTTGCCATTTTCTAAGCCTCCTATTATTTCTAATAAGCCTTGTTTATAGTATAATGTATCAGTACCATATATATAGCAGTGTATAATAGTCTAAAAGACAGAAAAAAAGCCAAAGGAGGCTTATATTAATGTTAAAAGAGGAACTTTGCCATGATCTGATAAGGGCGGCATTAAGCCGTGGAGGGGATTACTGCGATGTTTTTTTTGAATCCAAAACCCCCCTTTCTATCTCCCTTGAAGATGGCAATATAGAGAGATTTCTTACAGGCAACGATACCGGAGCAGGGATAAGAGTGATAAGCCGTGACAGGAGTTGCTATGCTTACACAAACGAATTGACCTCCGGCGCTCTTTTAGAGGCAGCAAAGGGGTTAAGCCTTGCAGTGAAAGGGAGAGAGCCAAAGGATATTACAATTAACCTTGTGCGCTCTAAACCTGCCATAGATTTTCAGATACTTAAGCCTCCTGCCTCAGTCAAAGCTGAGGAAAAAACGGACTTAGTTAAACGAGCCGATAGTGCGGCAAGAGCACAGGGAGAAAAAATCAGGCAGGTCTCAGTCGGCTACAACGACTACATTCAGCGCGTGATGATAGTTAACTCAGAGGGGCTTCTGTGTGAGGATGAGCGTGTGCAGTGTTTTTTTACGGTGACAGTGGTAGCTTCTGATGGTGGTGTAATACAGAGCGCTTATGAGTCAGCGGGAGGGTTTACCGGTTTTGAGCTTTTTGATTCCATTGATGTTGAAGATGTTGCAGTAAAGGCTGCAAAGCGGGCACTCTCTATGCTTAAAGCCGACCGGATACACGGAGGGCGGATGCCTGTGGTTATATCCTCAGAGGCCGGAGGAACTATGATTCACGAGGCGGTAGGGCACGGGCTTGAGGCAGACTTAACTGGCCAGGGACTTTCCGTCTATGCCGGAAAACTCGGCCAACGTGTTGCTTCAGATGCTGTCACGGTGATTGATGACGGAACAATGCCGGGCAAACGCGGCTCCTTCCGGTTTGATGATGAGGGAACACACTCAGGCAGAAATGTGCTGGTAGAAAATGGTATTTTGGTCAAATACATGAACGACCGGCTTTGGGCGATGAAAGACGGCGTTACTCCAACCGGAAACGGCCGTCGTGAGTCATACAAGTACAGACCAATACCGAGAATGACAAACACCTTTCTTGCCTCCGGAACAGATAAGGCTGAGGATGCCGTAAAGGGAATCAAAGAGGGGCTGTTTGTTAAGAAAATGGGAGGCGGTCAGGTTAATACAGTAAGCGGTGATTTTGTGTTTGACGTTCAGGAGGGATACTTAATTAAAGACGGATGTGTTGAAGAGCTTGTAAGAGGGGCAACCCTTTGTGGAAACGGCCCGGAGGTGCTGAAGTCAATAGATTTTATATCAGGGGATTTAGGGTTTGCCATCGGCACGTGTGGAAAGGATGGCCAGGGAGTGCCTGTTACAGATGCCCTGCCAACAATACGGATACCGGAAATTGTGGTTGGCGGCGCCTCACGGTGATTGATAATACCATGAAGAATTAACCACAGATGAACCCTGTAAGCACAGATGAAGAGAAAATAACCATTTAAAATACACAAAGTGCAGATGTTTGGTTACAAAAGTAATAATAAATTTTTACAATAAATAATTTTCTCTTGACAATTGTTTTTACATGTGGTAGTCTGTCGGCAAGAGCGTGGGAGGGGGCAATATAAGTAATGTTAGATACAAATAGTTCTCTGAAAAAGAGTACAATTAACAAGCGCAATATCTATCTATCGCACGAAAAAGCCAAAAGTAATACCACCCGCAATAACATCACAACATCTGTACAAAATACTTATGCCTTATATATCTGCAAATTTTTCAATGTATCCCAACACGATACTTCATCTGTGTTTATGCAGGGGTTTCTATAATAAAAAGTTCAAAGGTAGTTTATCTACTATGATTTTTTCAGGGGGTTGAATATGGCAGGCGTCCTTAATCAAAATATGTTTTCTTTGCGAAAACTGGGTTTATTACTCCTGGTAGTAATACTGACAGTTCTGATACCAACATTGTCTCATGCCGACTATACATGGACAGAGCAAACGAGTGCCGGTAGCAGATATTGGATATCAATAGCCTCATCATCAGATGGGTCAAAACTTGCGGGTATTACTGGTGGTAGTGGAACAACTAAATATATTTACACCTCAACAGATTCAGGCTCTACATGGACAGAACAAACAGGTGCTGGCAGTAGAAGTTGGCGTTCAATAACATCATCATCAGATGGGTCAAAGCTTGCTGCTGTGGTTGGTACTAGTGGATATATTTACACCTCAACAAATTCTGGCTCTACATGGACTGAGCAAACAGGTGCCGGCAGTAGAAATTGGTATGGAATCGCGTCATCATCAGATGGGTCTAAACTCGCTGCTGTGGCTTATGGTGGATATATTTACACTTCAACAAATTCAGGCTCTACATGGACATAACAAACGGGTGCTGGCAGTAGGAATTGGAGTTCAATAACATCGTCATCAGACGGATCTAAACTCGCTGCTGTGGTTAGTGTTAATAATGGATATATTTACACCTCAACAGATTCAGGCTCTAATTGGACTGCACAAACAGGTGCTGGCAGCAGAAACTGGAATTCAATAGCATCCTCATCAGAAGGAACAATGCTTGCTGCTGTAGTGAATGGCGGCTCTATCTACACCGGAGTTTATAGTGCTTCAGCCTCATCAACAACCACTACGACATCATTAGTAGCCAGTTCAACCACTACCACAGGCATCGGTTCAACTACCACGACATCATCAAGAGTCGGTTCCACCACAACTACTACCGGAGTAGTTACATCTACAACAGCAACCACAACGGCAATACCAACGGATTTTTCAAAAACTATAACTTATTTTTTGCCGTATCTTCACACAAACACAAATAATGTGGTATATTGTGTGGTATCTAACAATAGCACATCAAAGGATGCTCTTGGAGTCTTAACTGTACTTTCAAATAGTGGTACTAATAAGCCGTCTCAAACAAATGAACTTACCGGATTCCCGATTACAGCCAAACAAACATCAATGATTATTTTTAGCGGCACTACAGTTACATCCGGTACAACTACTGTGGATATAACCACAAATACCGACAACACAGGCAATAATTCATCGCTAATATATTATTCTGCAAAAATTGGTTATGGAACCTATGATGCTGATGCAACGTGTGATACGATAGGAATGACTTGTTTCCAGGGCACTACAAGTCCTAAACGGAATATAAGGGGGTTTGTTTGCTATGACGGAACTACATACTTGCCACACTGAGACAGCAATAATTTATAGTGTTCTTAAATGAATAAATTAAGGAGTGAAAAATGGGAGATAACAAAATTAGTATAATAAAGTCTGTTGTGTTTCTATTAATTTTTGGGATTATTCTGCTGTTATCAGAACACATAGAATTAAATGCAGAGACAAATCCAAGAGATTTTATAAATACTACAACGACAACATCGTTTGGCATAGGCCCAGGAGATAGTACGACAACAACAGCAATCACACTATCATCAACAACAACGACGACAACAACAGCAATCGCACAATCAACAACAACAGCAACAACGACCACAGCGATACCAACAGACTTTTCAAAAACTATAACTTATTTTCTGCCATATCTTCACACAAACACAAATAATGTGGTATATTGCGAGGTATCCAACAATAGCACATCAAATGGTGCACTTGGAGTTCTAACCGTACTCTCAAATAGTGGTACGAATAAGCCGTCTCAAACAAATGAACCCACCGGCTTTCCGATTACAGCCAAACAAACAGCAATGATTACATTTAGCGGAGCCAGTGTTACGTTGGGAGGAACCACCGTGGATATAACCACTAATACAGACAATACAGGTGCTAATTCATCGCAAGTATATTATTCTGCAAAAATTGCGTTTGGCACTTATGATTCCTCTGCAACTTGTAACACGATAGGAATGACGTGTTTTCAGGGGACTACAAGTCCTAAACGTAACTTAGTTGGTTATCTTTGTTTTGATACTATTTATTATGCTCATTAGTGGTTTTCACATAAAAAATGAAAAAAGGAGAAAAGAATGAAAAATAAGTATTCAATGAAAATAGTAGCTTTAGTAGTGTTGATGATGTTTGGGTTATACGGGAATTTATGGGCAACAGCATACTATTACCTACCATATTTCCATACTAATTCTGGCAATGTTATCTACTGTGTTGCTTCAAATACAACAAACGGTACTGTAACTCCAACGATTACTGTAACAGCAGCTTCTAACGCATCCCCTACATCAAATACTTATACACTATCTGATATTGCTGCCAAAACAAGTCAAATGATAACATTCTCAGGAACATCTGTTTTAGAAGGAACATCTGTTACAAGTATTTTAGGTGCATTCAGTGGAAGTGTAACAGACACTATCAGCTATGGAGGAACATTAGCATTTATTGGATCAGGGGATTGTAGCACCATACTAATGTCATGTTTTCAGGGTAATACAACCCCTAAGCGTAACGTTACCGGTTACAACTGTTATGACGGGACAAATCACTTTGCATATTGATTAGTTTTCAAAAACCCCACTGCTCCATAGTGGGGTGTGTTTTTAATCTGTGTATTAGAATATCCCTGTGTAATTCCAAATTGACAAAAACCGGAAATTATTGTTAGCATTCTCTTGCACAAATGGAACCATGTTATATTTATGGCTCCTTAATGTATAAAAAATCTATGCTGATGAGTTTGGAAACTAAAATAAGACATTTCTTATTTGTCATCATCTTAAGGTTAAAATCATACCTTACTCTAGCACTCTCTGCCGCATTTGTAATGGTTTTGTTTTATAGTCTGCTTGTTCATGCCGACTCAGACACAATAGCACCTGGCTCTGTGCTTACAATAGAGTCTTCTGTAGAGACGGCCATTAAACACCATCCTGAACTTCTCACTTACTATTACGCAATAAAAGCAAAAGAGGCACAGGCAGGACAGGCGCGTGCCGGGTTTTTTCCCCGCCTTGATTTCACATATTCATATACAAGAACTCAGTTGCTACACGATTTCCCTGCTGTCTCGCAAAAGGTTTATAATAACTCAGATTTTTACACTGCCCTGGGAGTTACTCAAACTATCTACGATTTCGGGAAAATCAACACAAACCTTGAAATATCTAACCTTAAACTTGACGCCTCCAATTTCGATTACATATCAAAGCTTGACTCTATAACCTATGATGTTAAGAAAGCATACTTTGACGTGCTTAAGGCGCTAAAATCTTATGATGTTGACAATGAAACCGTTACTCAGTTCACTCAGCACCTTGAGCAGGCTAAGGATTTTTACAAGGCCGGCACTAAGTCCAGATACGACGTAACTAAGGCTGAGGTGGATTTAAGTAATGCTAAACTCACTCTCTTAAAAGGTGAAAATGCCCTCAAACAAGCCTGGGTATCCCTTAATAACGCAATGGGTATCTATTCAGCATCAGAATATAAACTTACCGACGCTCTTTCTGTGCCGTTTGACATAACACTTGAAGAGGCTACGGAGCATGCCATGAAAAATCGTCCGGATTTGAAATCACTTACATCTCTGAGAGATGCGGCAAAAAAATCCATCAAATACGCTAAGACTGACTATTATCCTACAGTATCCGGTTCTGCCTCCTATATGTTTGACGGCAGCAACTATCCTGTAGATAACGGCTGGAGTGCCGGAGTTATACTCAGTTGGAACATTTTTAAGGGGCTTGAGACAAAGCAGAAGGTGGCTGAGGCTGCTGCTGATTTGGATTCGGCTGACTCTAAAATCAATGCTCTTAAGCTTGATATTCAAAGCGCAATCCAAAAAGCATACCTTGACCTTAAGCTTGCTAAAGAGAGTATCGCCAATGCAAAAATACAGTTACAGCAGGCTTTGGAAAACCTTGAAATTGTTAAACTCCGCTACGAATCTGGTCTCAGCGGCCCTGTTGAGCTAACCGATGCCATTGTGACAAGCCAAAACGCAAACCTTACCTACATAAATGCCCAGTACGATTACAAGATTGCAGTTGCTGCTATAGAAAAAACCATGGGCAGGTAAAAGAAATAGAGTAAGTAAGGGAAAGGGCTTTGCCCTCTCCCTTAAACCCTCTCTTATAATTAGCAGGGGAATCCCCTTGGTGAGTCGAGCTCTGCCTGCTAAACAGACGATCAGATCAAAAGATTTATTTTTTCCATCTGCGTAATCTGCGGATAAAATTTTTTTAAGAACCTTTCTTCTGCCCCCTATGTAAAAATCACTAGGAATTCTTTAAAGAGAGCATAGGAAAAGTTATCGGAAACAGGCTCGAAAAAGTTATGAGGTTTTAACGTTTGCTGTCAGCGCATAAGTAGCTGAGGAGACGTGACAATCTATTTTATCTCAGGTATTGATAACATTTTACATATCTTACTTGCAAGAGCATTTGGAATTTCTATGTGTCTTGGGATAGCCTCAACAGTACCTGTTAATGGATTCATCCATAATGAATGCGAACCTCCCTCCCGCTTTAGATAACAACCATGCTTACGCAGGTGTTTCAGTAGAGCGCTTCGTTTCATGAAACAGTAATTACCTCATACAACGCATCTTCAGGAATGCCACGGAGGGCATCCTCCCTCCTGTCTTGCAGTATTAATGAGATAGCCTCAGCAAGGTTTTGTTTGCATTGCTCTATAGTCTTTCCCTGTCCGTTAGCACCTGGAACCTCAGGACAATAACCAATATACCACTTACCGTCTTTTTCTATAATTGCTGAAAATTCGTTACGCATAATTCAACCCCTTTTGCTTTGTTAAATTATTTTTGGTTTATATTATTATACCAAAGAAGGAGCTACAAATCCTCATACTGTCAGGCCAATTAATGTTAATATAGCCACACTTATTATGAACGAAGATAAGCACAGGTTTTCTGCCTTGTATGTGAAAGAGTTCAGGCACTATTTCTTAGCTCAGGCTGTATCGCTTTCAGGAACGTGGATACATCAGACTGCTGCCGGATGGCTTATGTACTCGATGACGAAGTCCGCCTTTTATCTAGGGTTGCTTGGTGTGTCACTTTCCCTGCCGATTCTGTTGTTTACACTGGTAGGGGGAGTGTTAGCCGACAGATTTAAAAAAAGAGAGCTTCTTATCCTTACTCAGTCACTTTCCATAATACCCGCTGCAATTCTGGCCCTGTTATTAGCCTTTAATATAATAAAAGTATGGGAAATCATCGCGATCTCCTTTTTGCTTGGCATCATTAACTCCATAGACACTCCGGTAAGACAGTCATTTCTGATAGAGATAGCAGGGAAAAACAATATTTTAAACGCTGTTGCACTGACCTCTACGATTTTTCATGCGGCACGGTCTGTGGGCCCTGTAATTGCCGGATTTGCTATAAGCCACCTTGGGTTTTCTGTCTGTTTTGTATTAAATGCCGTTTCCTT
>JADFYB010000067.1:14967-15321 GCA_015233245.1 Nitrospirota bacterium
CCGCACCACAAAGTATGTTTAAGGAGTTTTCAGACGGTCTGACATATGTTATAAAATCCCACCGCATTGCCTTTATTATGGTAACAATAACGGTTTTTAGCCTTTTTTGCATACCATATAATCATTTTCTACCGCTTTTCATAGACAAAGTGTTTCATTCAAACGTTGTGGGACTGGGCTATCTGATGTCGGCAACAGGGGTAGGTTCATTGTGTGCCGGGTTTATTATTGCTTACAGTGGTGATATCAAAAACAAAAGGAAGTTCATGTCTGTAACGGGACTTCTCTTTCCGTTTTCTCTGTTTACATTTTGTTTTGTAAAAAACTTTACAGTTGCGATGTTTCTTTTAGCTC
>JADFYB010000068.1 GCA_015233245.1 Nitrospirota bacterium
GTGCGCCTGTAAAAAAAGAGATTGCAAAAAACATGCGCATACATATAACCTCGCCGTTTACAATGTACAGATAGATAGAGAGATTACACATTGAAAGCGGAAAACGGCAGACGGGTATTAATAATCAGATCCTCCGGGTTTCAACACATAGATAAAGTTATAGTCAGGGTCAGGCAAAAATTCAAAGGCGCTGAAATCAGTATTCTTACACACGTGCACGGTAAGGAATTAGCAGAAAAGTACGGAGACGTCAACGTGTTGGTGTATCCGTATAAGGGGAATTTTTCCGTTATGCGCCCGTTTAAAGCTGTAAATTATGAGGCTGTGATAGTGCCGACATGGAATGTTACCGGTTCCGGGTTTATGAATGTTTTTATGTTTGCCCTGACTATTAAAGCTAAGGAGCGGTATATATGTAACATTAAGACTGATTTTAAATCGCTAACAACATGGCGCGTATTTCGGACAGCCATAAAAGGCGGCGTAATAAGCACAGCTTCTATGTTTTTTACCATTCCTGCCGCAATAATCCTCTTCTTTATCTGGCACATACTGGGCGTTCGGATTATTAGAAAATGAGTGGAAATAATAAGTAAGTATGAGATGACGCCTCCAAAAATTACAGTTTTCCGGGCTGACTCCTCCAAAGAGACCGGAACAGGGCATGTGATGAGGTGTCTTGCCTTTGCTGAGGCACTAAAAGACAGAGGTGTTGATATTGTTTTTATAACCTATTGCCAATCCGATGCCTTAATTGAAAGATTAGAAGGTGAGGGATTTAGAGTTTACCGCCTTAAAAATTACTACCCTTCAGCTGAGAGCATTGATGAATCCATAGGATATTTAAAACAATTTACAGACTGTTGGGTTATATGTGACGGAGTGTTATTTGACCAAAAATATTATGAGTTAATTAAAAATCTTGGGTTTAAACTCCTTGTGACAGATGATATGGCACGTGAGCAGTTTTACAGTGCTGATATAGTGTTAAACCAAAATCTTCACGCACTTGATTTAAAATACAACTGTGCCCCTGGCACAAGGCTACTGCTGGGAAACGAGTTTGTTATATTAAGGCGGGAATTTTTAAAATATATTGGGATTAAAAAGCAATTTAACAGTGGGCTGACTCGTATTATAATTACCCTTGGCGGCATGGACTCAAATAACTACACTGAGAAAATACTGCTTATGATAAAAGACATGCTTTGCACTAATCAGGTAAAAGAGGCACTTGAGCTTACCGTAATAACAGGCGGCGGCAATAAAAATGCCGACAGAATAAGAGCAATTGAGATGCCGGTACAGACAACATGTCTGCATAATGTTACCAACATGCCGGAGCGGATGAGCACTCATGACATAGCAATAACAAGCGGGGGAACAACGGTGTGGGAGCTGGCCTTTATGGGTGTCCCCTCAATTGTCGGACGTACCGCACCGATAGAGGATTATTTGGTAAATGGTTTGCGCAAGTATGGGCTTTTTGCAGACGCAGGTTGGTTTGAAACTCTTACGAGGGAGGATTTCATCGGAATTCTTCTGACTCTGATACATGATAAAGAGTTACAAGTGGAAATGAGTGTGAAAGCACAGAGCCTGATTGATGGCAGGGCGCTAAGTAAGTTAGTTCATTATCTGTCTTTATGATTACAGGGATTACAGGTGCTTTATTTATCTTCTGTTGTTATTACATGTTTTTCACAAGCAGGGAAAGGTCATCAATCAGTGAGAAAATAGTTTACTCTGGTTTGCTTTTTGCCTCACAGGTTATTCTCTCTGAGCTTGTGCTGGGGCTTATGAGAATCCTTTATGTGTCAACTTTAATTGCTTTTAATGTGTTTATTTCAGCGGTTGTCTTATCGTTTAAGGGTAAAAATTTAAAAAGAAACTTGAAAAATGAAATTTTAAGTTTGAAATTTTTTTTAAAAGAGTTTACATATGCAGAGAATCTGTCGTTGTTTATTTTATTTGTAATTGCTGCTGTGTGGATACTTTTGGGAATATATTTTTTGCCGCCCCGTGGAATTGATGATCTGTGTTATCATTTGCCGTCTGTTTTTGAATTTATTCAGAAACACAAAGTTTTCCTGCCTCCGGTTACGCTTAATACTTCATTTGCTAACCCGATGAGCGCCGAGCTGTTGTTTTTATGGCCTGTGATTTTTATGAAAAGTGTTGTTTTTGTGGATTCTGTCCAATTTTTTGCTGCTGTTTATGGCGTTTTTGTTACCTATGCCCTTGCGAGAAATCTAAATCTCAATATAAGAAATTCTGTTTTTTGTGCGCTGTTGTTTTTTTTCGTTCCGGTTACTATGGCTCAGACGGGATGTAATTACATAGATGTTATCACAAGTGTGTTTTTTCTTTCAGCACTCGTAATTTCTGTTAAATATAATTCAGAACAAAGTGCAGCTCAGGCATTCCTTTTGGGAGCGGCTATTGGTCTTATAACCTCTATGAAGTATCACATGATCGCTTTGGTTTTAGGGCTTCAGTTTGTGGTTTTGCCTAAGATGAGAAAAAGACATCTACTCCTCTACATAACGCCAATACTTGCTTTAACGGCATACTGGTACGTAAGAAATTTTGTAGTGTTTGGCAACCCCATTTATCCGCTTAGTATATTTAAAAAAAATATAGGAATATTTGCAACAGATATATCGTCCAAACTCGGATTTTTTGAACAACTAAAGGCGAAAATTTACTTTCTTATAATATCCGATATTGGAATAGGCACTTTTCACGGCGGGTATGGGATCACCTTCTGGGGACTTGCCTTTCCCTCATGGATTTATTGTTTATACAAATCGGTTTTAAAAAAAGAGCGCTATTTGTATGTTTATCTTCAGGTGTTTTTAGGATTGCTTTTGATACTTGCTGTATCTTATGATGATTTTAACATAGCTCCGAGATTCATAATTTTTATAACTGCTATATGTTTTATATCTTTTGGAAAAGTGCTTGAGCTTGTGGGCGAAAATAAAATTTATCCGGTTGTCCTGAAAACCCTCGCAATAATTTCATCCCTGTTGTCAGTTTTTCTGTTTTCAGTGGTAAAATTTCCAACCTACAATATTATTAAACCAATCAGTGATCTTATAAATAACACAAAAACCTCTGAGGTCAGATACTACAGTCTTGCCTACTGGGAACTGCCCGGCATGTCGCCAGCTTTTGAAGCACTGGACTATTTAACCGAAGGAGATACAAATGGACTAAGTGTTTACGCAGCTATGGCACCAGATGTTTTTTGGTTATCTCCCATATATGGAACACATTTGCAAAACACTATATGGAATTTAAACAGAGAGCCAGACGCAAACCATGTACCTGATGCCTTTTTTTACTATTTTGGAAAAAACGGTGAGATAGTATATCTTAAGGAAAAAATATCGTTTTATGATATTGCGTCAAATCCGCAGTACCAGTTGATAAATCAAACGCTTCACGGGATTTTGTTTATAAAAAAGGATTTCTTTAAATCCGCAGTAAAAAACAGAAAACTTATGCTGTTTTATACAAACTCATATAAATCATCCCTGAAAGAGGCTGAAAAGATGTTGGGGCTTTTCCAAAAAGACATACCAATTGTGGTAATTCCGCATTTTGGCTATGGATTAAAATATTTTGAGTTAAACGGGAATTTAAACAATAGTGTAAATTTGGTTTCCCTTGGGTTTGAAGATGCGTATGTTAAAAATTTCAAATGGAACAGGGTTTATACGTTTATTAATAAATTAAGCGGTTACAAAGCAGATAAAATATTAGAAATCCCAACCGGTGACGGTGTGGTAAACGTATATTTAAATGAAAAAATAAGGTGAACAGTTACAGATGAAAACAGGGAAACTTGAAACACACATTTTATTTATTGTGCTCTTGGTGTGTTTTGCCATAGCGCTTAAGAATCATCTTAAGTTTTACCTTTCAGGCTTTGATGGTTTTGTGTTAACCATAAAGAGTATCTGGTATTTAGTGTTGTTTGTTTTTAGATAATTTTCTTAGCACTATTGGGTACATAAATTTTCTTGCTTTTAAATATAAGCATGCCGGATAGACCAGCAACCACCATAATTGAGGACAGTATCTGCCCCATGCTGATAAGGCCGAAAAAAAGTCCCAACTGAGGGTCCGGTTCTCTGAAAAATTCCACAGTAAATCTAAAAACCCCGTAAAGAAATACAAATAGTGAGATAGTTATACCTCTTTTTTTTATTCGGTCCTTTAATGACCATAAGATAACAAACGAAACCACTCCTTCAAGGAGCAACTCATACAGTTGAGACGGATGGCGCGGCATTGGGCCTCCAGCAGGAAACACCATAGCCCAGGGCACATCGCTTACACGGCCATAAAGTTCACCATTTATAAAATTGCCCAGCCTGCCCAGCGCTAGCCCTATCGGTACTGTTAGTGCGACAATGTCAGATACAACAACAAAATCCAGTTTCCTTGCTCTGCAAAATAAATACGCTCCCGTTAAACACCCTACGAGGCCGCCATGAAATGACATCCCTCCCTGCCACACTGCAAACACACTCCATGGGTTATTGATGTACCATTGAAGATTGTAAAACAATACATAACCAAACCTCGCTCCCAAAACCAGAGAGAGAATCAGATAAACGTACAGATTTTCAACATTCTCCGGTTTAATGCCTGTCTTTCTGCGCTTCATCTCCCTCTGCACTATTAAGTAAGACAGGACAAAGCCGATAAGATACATAAGACCGTACCACCTTACTTGAAGCGGCCCGATTTTAAATAAATATGGCTTTATTTGCGGATATGCCAACATATGGTTTATAATAGTAACATATCGGCAAAACATAAGAGAAGTAATGCAGAAAAAGACAGGAGCTTTCTTTGAGATAATTAGCTATAGAGCAGAAGTACATGCAGGGTTTATAGCAGCTCTGACTGTTCTTGGGTTTATAGCGTACTCAAATATTTTCAGTGTTCCATTTTTTTTTGATGACGTCAACATAAACAAATATACTTTTTTTATAGCTTGGAACTCCCAGCGCTCTTTAGTTGTAAACACGTTTGCTTTAAATTATAAGCTTGGCGGCCACAGTGTCATGGGATACCACCTTGTCAACATTATACTTCACATCATTAATGCTGTTTTAATCTATGCATTATTGGTTCTTATACAGAGAACTCTGTACTTTGAAGGCAAAATTAAACACAGCCGTTTAGCCCCGTTTTTTGCAGCCATGGTTTTTGTGACCCATCCGATAGCCATACAGGCAGTTACGCTGACAATTCAGCGCTTTACACTGCTCTCCACCACTTTGTACCTTCTGGCCATATTGTTTTACACCATGTGGAGGCTTAAAGATGGGAGAACTGCTGCAGTTTATTATATTCTCTCGCTGTGTGTTTATCTTTTGTCAATCAGGGCAAAGGAAACTGTTATCACGCTGCCTGCGGTACTTTTTATTTATGAATTTTGTTTTTTTAAAGGAAATAACCGCAAGCGCATTTTGTTTCTTCTGCCTTACTGTATAATTGCATCTTTAATCGTTGTTGATTACTTTAAATTCAGCCTTTTTGCTGCATCACAGGATGTCCCAGTGCAGCAAAATACTTATACGATGCGGCAAAACGCTAATCTCCCTTCGTCTCAGAATTTTGAAAACAGAGCTCAGTTTTTCTTTATCCAGCTACGGGTAATTGTAACCTACACGCGGATGCTCATACTGCCTTATGGCCTCACTCTTATCCACCATTTTACTGTTTCCAAATCATTTTTTGACTTAAAAGTTATTTCATCCCTGATAGCTATCGTATCCCTTGCCGGAGCTGCCTGTTTTCTTTTTTACAAAGCACATTCCGAAAAAAAAATTCTGGAAATGGAACCTTATACAATGCGCCTCATGTCGTTTGGTATAGCATGGTTTTTTGTTACACTTTTGCCTCAGTCAAGTATAATATCTACAGAGAACTGGATTATTCTTGAGCATCGGCTTTACATGCCGGCAATTGGTTTTGCAGCCGTGATTTCCGCTCTAAGCACAGAGATTGCTAAAAGACAATTTAAAAACCGGTATCTTACCGTATATTTGCCTTGTGCTATTCTAATAATAACGCTGTGCGCTATCACTCACACAAATAACTCAAAGTGGCAGAGTGAGACCTCCGTGTGGGAGGACAATGCACGTAAGGAACCGCTCCATCATTATGTTCATATTCTCCTTGGAAATGTTTATCTGTCAAATAAGCGTTTTGACGATGCGGCCAAACAGTACAAAATAGCTTTGAAGCTAAAACCTGACGATCCAATAAACCATAATAATATCGGCAATATTTACCTTAGAAATGGGGATGTCAACGCTGCGTTCAGTGAATTTTCAGAGGCAATAAGGCTTAAACCTGACTATGCCGAGGCTCATAACAATCTTGGAAATGTTTATATTGCTAAAAAAGACCTTGAAAAAGCATTTACTGAATATGAAAAAGCTGTAAATATAAACAAAGATTATGTAGAGGCACTGAATAATCTGGGAAACGTTTATTTTAAGCAAGGTAAACCTGATGAAGCATTTAAGTATTACGAAAAGGCTGTAAAAATAAATCCAAACTCAGCAGAAACCCACAGTAATCTGGGAGCATTTTATATCCAGAAAGGTATTCTTAATAAGGCTTATGAACAGTACACTCAAACCATTAAACTTGATCCTTATAATTCTAACGCAAAGGCTTATGTTGACCTTTTAAAGCAATATAAATGAACAAATGAGGGTAGGGCTATTAACAATTTAAGCTCTTTTAATGTATCATTATGTTGTGGATTTAATTTTTCAGGGAGTTTTGTGATTTGATGTCGGTTTTTTTAGCTAAACGTAAGCTGCAGATTTTTTTGATTGTAATAGTCTGCATAATCGCATATTCAAATTCAATAAATTGTCCTTTTACCTTTGATGATGCATTTCTGGAACAATACAAGTCCCTGAATATAGATACGCATAATCTTACAAAGAGTCTAATGACTGTTCTATGGTCCCAACGATACCTTCCAGTAGCCACATTTGCATTAAATTATAAACTGCACGCGTTTAAATCGCCAGGGTATCATATTGTAAATCTGATAATACATATTCTGACAGCTATTTTACTTTACTGGTTTGTTTTATTTACCTTCAGAAGTCCTAAACTTAAAAATACTTTCAATGAAGGTACAGAGTCACTGTCAGCATTGTTTACATCAGCTATATTTGCAGTACATCCTCTTTCGGTAATGTCTGTTACATTTATAGTTCAAAGATTTACATTGCTTGCAGCTATGTTTTATATCCTTACTATGGTGTTATACGCTAAGTACCGGGTTGTTTCCAAGAAGGAGGCCAAAGCTACCCGTTATTATGTTTTCTCTGTGTGTACTGCCTTAATTTCCACACGCACGAAGGAGGTTGTAGTCACTCTTCCTGTAATTATATTCCTATATGAGTATATGTTTTTTCAAGACAGTTTAAAAAAGAAACTTATCCGCTGCTTGCCGTTTTTTATAATAATCCCGATTGTCTTTAATACTTCATTTAAGCAGGGATTATTAGATACTATTGGGGTATTAAATGTCTGGAGGATGGCAAGTGTTGCCGAAAAGGTGGATACGACCGGGAATGGAAGATGGGTTACATTAAGACAGAACAAGGAGACAATGAAGGCCCTTAAAGAGGGCCCTGCAGCAGCAATGAAAGTACACACGTGGAAAGAACATGCGTTTACTCAGTTAAGGGTTACTTGCTCCTATATGAGAATGCTTGTGTTGCCATATAAACTTGCCCCTATATACTTTTATCCGGCATCCCGTATGTTTTGGGAACCTGCGGTTTTGGCTTCTCTTTCATTTCTTATTTTTATCGTTTTTGCATCTGTATTTATGTTTTTTAGATTTAATCAGAGTGAAACACCTCTCCGGGCTGTGTCTTTATTGGTTCCCTTTGGTATGTTTTGGTTTTTACTGAACATTTTGCCGCAATCAGCAGTCAGACCAGCTGATAACTATGAAATCTTTGATTACAGAACTTATTTGCCTTCAATAGGGTTTATTTTTGCCTGTGTTACGATGGTATTTTATTTATTTGGGGAGAGACGAAAAAGGTATGCAGTTCTTTTGTTAACCTTTGTCCTTGTAGCATTTGCCATATTAACATTTAAGAGAAACAGTTACTGGGAGACGGAGGAAAAATTATGGCAGGAAAATATAAGTAATTATCCCCTTAATCCCATACCGCATATAAATCTCGCTAATGCGTATCTTAGTATGGAAAAGTACGGCCTTGCAATTAAAGAATTCAGGGCTGCATTAGAATTGGATCCGTTTATGGTGGAGGTCTATAATAATATAGGTGACATTTACATTAAGCTTGGTGATAAGGATAAAGCCGAGGAGGAGTTTAGAAAGGCTCTCAGGGTGAGGCCGACTTTTGCTGAGGCGCATCACAACCTTGGCAACCTTTTTTTGGACAAAGGCCTAGAAGACAAAGCAATGCATGAGTATGCTCTTGAGGCATCTTTGGATCTGCATCCGGCTGATGCTTACATGAGTATGGCAGGAATATATTTAAAAAAAGGACTACTTAACGAGGCGTTAAAAAGTTATAAGAATGCCATCTCTAATCGTAACGACTTTCCTGAGGCACATTTCTATTTAGGTATGGTTTACGACAAGCTTGGAAACACTAACGAGGCGCTAAAGGAATTTCAAGTTGCGATAAAGCAGCGCCCAGGATATGTTAGCGCAATCATGAACATTGGAAACATATATCTCAGACAGGGACTTTTGGGAGATGCCATGAGACAATTTCAAGAGGTTCTTGCGTTTAAACCTGACAGCGCAGAGGCTCACGCTGGCATCGCCAATGTGTATGCCGATGCTGGTCAGCCTGACAGTGCAGTAAATGAGTATTTAAAAGCAATAGAGCTTAAACCTGACGTTTCAGAGTTTCACAACAACCTTGGTACCGTGTATCAAACCAAAGGGCTGTTTAAACAGGCAGCCGATGAGTACAGGAGGGCGTTGTCAATAGAGCCCGTCAATTTAAATGCCAGAGAGAATCTTCAATCACTACCTGAGAATTTTAGAAATAATAACGCTAAGACAAAATAAACTACAACTGTGTTTACAGTATATGTTAAAAGATAAGAGCATGATACGAGCTGCGATTGTGTTAGCGATGTTTTTCTCCGTATTAATTACTAATCGGTATGTTGACTTTGATAATGCAATAATGAACGGATTTTCAGATATTTCTTACTATACGAATATTGCTAAAGCATCACCACACTTAACAAAATCTTTTACTTCATTTCACCACGCTCAGAGGTTTTTTTTCCCCTATATAATCGGAATGATAAGCCGCACAACAGGAGTGCCGTTATATGCCTCTTTTATGATTTTTACAGTTACATCTATTTTGGCAACGCTCTATGTGATGGACAGGATTCTTATCTTTTATAGCCTTAATGCAGTAGGTTATGCTCTTTGTATGGCCATGATAATTTTTAACCCATATGTTTGTAGATTATATCTGATATGTCCGGGGATGATTACCGATCTTATGTTCCTCTTTGGCACATCAATTGTCATACTTGGTTTAGTAAAGGACAGTCCACTGATACTGTTAACCGGCTCGGTTGTAGCTATACTTGCCAGGCAGACTGCGGTTGTTTTTATGCCTGGATTTTTCATATGGTTAGCTGTCTCTGAGGGTTTTGAGAGTAAAAAGTTTAAAAATAAATTCTTCATATATGCTTTGGTTTCAGTTGTCATAGTTTTATTATATAAAATTACCGGAGCTGTTGCCTCTATGTTTGGAGATAAAAATGTTAACCTGCAGCACATTTATAGCTTGATAACTTACCTGATGACGTTAATACCTACACTGAAAGGAGTAGAAATTATATATTTTTTTGTTAACCTCATAGCAAGGGATACTTTTTCGTTGACTGTTTCTGCCGCCGTGTTAGTGCCTTTGGGTTTGTTTTGCAGGAGGGACGCTAAACTGCCTAAAGATTTTTGGCTTATGATCTTGTTTGCTTTGCTGATAATGTTTCAACCGGTGATGAACGGACACCCCAGCGATGCTACACGCCTTGTAAGCTATGCCGTAATCCCGCTTGTTACGGCTACCGCTATTATCTCAGACTTTTTGCCGCAGCTTAAGCTAATGGCAAATAAACGTGCATTTGTTTTATGTCTCCTGTGTTACATTGGCTCATTTCACCACTACTACAGCCTTGTGCATCTTGTGATTCCCTCTTTTTCCAACTATCAATTTGCAGTTTTACATTATGTCGTTGTTGCAGCTATTTTTGCTGTTTTATGGTGGGAATTAAGGCGCAGCACTACAGTATTAAGTTAACTTACTTATGGCACTGATAACAGACTCCGCTCTCCTGTCCCATGTGTGGAAAGTTTCTGCATAGTTTAGAATTTCGTCTTTCATAGAGTCCAGTGAATCCTTCATTTTGTAAAAGTGTCCTATAGCGTCAGCTATGTCTTTTGCCGTTGGAGGGTGCGGCAGAACTTTTCCCCAGCGATATTTACCAACCTCATTTATGTAAAGTATGTCGTTTGCTATTATCGGGGTAGCTGAGGCCATTGCTTCATAGTATTTAATGGGGGTATATTCGTAGGTGTCTATAAGTTTGATAACTGGTGCAAGGTCTGAGGCTATCAGATAATCAAATGCCTGTTTAAACGGCATGGCAGGATAGAACATAACTCTGTCTGTTAATCCAAGGGTTTTAACCGTGTCTTGTACGAGCTTTAAATCGGCTCCGTAACCAATCATAATCAATCTGATATCGTCAAAGTGTTTTAGCAAAGCTATAGCTTCAAGTAAAGTTCCAAGTCCGTCCCACCAGGTTATAGTGCCGAGATAACATATGTAAAAATATTGACTGGATAAATTAAGTTTTTCTCTAAGCGTATTTTTATCCACGCCTCTGGTGTAGTTGATATTTGCGATGTCGGTTGCATTGTGTGCAACGATGACATTAGCATTTGGTGTAAGGCTGTGGATATATCTTCTGAGCCCTTCAGTCATGGTTACAATAAGGTCAGTCTTTTTAAATGAGTATGTCTCAAGTTTTTGAATGGTTTTAATTGTTAAGTTGCTGGTTCTTATGAATTTTCCAGCTGAGTAAGCGTGTTTAAGGTTTTTTTCAAAAAGTAAGACGTCTGTGGTTACGTCGTTATATTCAACAATGGTTTTGATGCCGTGTTTTTTTAAAAAAGTAAGAATCACAGGAGTGGTGTAAAGGGAGTATCGGGTGTAAACATAAAAATCGCTGCCATCTAGCATTATTTTTTTCAAAGTTTTAATGATACTATAAGAGTACCTGAGACAGGCTGCCATGCGGCCTGCCATTGAGGAGCTTCTCTTAACTGGCAAGATGTTGATTTCATCAACATTTATACCGCCGTCATTAATCTCATCATGGTATTTGCCGCCGATAAAAGTAATTCTAAATATGCCGGAGTTATGGAAAGCGTTTACAATTCCGCGCATATGAGTGCCAATTGCGCCGCGCTCAAATGCGTTTTCTGCACCTATGTAAACAAACCTTTCAAACACTCACGTAGATTTTACTCAAATAATCATAAGCTGTCAACAAGTTTATTGCTAAATACTGATAGACACAGGGTTTCTATGGACAATTCGGTGCTGTGTTGTAAATTCCTAAGTCTTTTGCTATACTATCTTCGTTTTTAACGATAAATTAATAGGAGGGTTAAACATGCTTAAGAGAATTTTAGTGAGTATTTTGTTTATACTGTCGTTTTCAGCCGTCTCGTTTGCTATGGACTTTTCGGCTGATGTGTTTTTCTCAGGTAAGGGCGGTGAAAAGACTGATGGCAAGATATTTTTTTCAAAAGACAAAGTCAGAATGGATATGAAAACCCATGGAAATATGACCTCAATTAACAGAATGGACAAAAAAGTCAGTTGGGTAATTTTTCATGACAAGAAAATGTATATGGAATCCCCCATGCACGACAATGCTGATAACCCGATGAGTGGTGGAAAAACAAGAAAACCTATGCTTGATGAAAAGGTAGCTGGTGAAGTCAGCAGAAAAGAGGTTGGCACAGAAACCATAGACGGCCATCCCTGCACTAAGTACCTGATTACCTATAAGTCCGCCGCAAAACAGGATGAGATATATCAATGGCTGGCTAAAGACATAATGTTCCCTGTTAAAACCGCTGCTGTGGACGGCTCATGGACCCAGGAGTACAAAAATATCAAAACCGGCCCTCAGCCAGCAGATGCTTTCGAGGTTCCCTCAGGTTACAGCAAAATGCAAATGCCCTCTATGGGGGATATGAAGCAACACCGGTAAACAATGTATTAGGCTTTAAGCAGCTCCCTTGCGACTTTAAGGATATTTTCGGCAGTAAAACCGAAGTGTTCAAACAAGACGCTTGACGGGGCTGAAAGCCCAAATCTGTCAACACCGATTACTTTGCCTTTAAGTCCGACATACTTGTACCAGGAGAGTGAAGAGCCTGCCTCAATCGCGATTCTTTTTTCAACGTGTGGAGGGAGCACCTGATTCTTATAATCATCCAGCTGTTTGTCAAATAACTCAAAGGAAGCCATATTTACTATTCTGACTGCCTCCCCTTCTTTGATAAGCTTCTCGTAGGCTTCAAGGGTGCAATGAACCTCTGAGCCTGAGGCTATGAGAATCAACTCAGGTGGCTTTCCTGAATCGGCAAGGACATAGGCGCCCTTGTAAATGCCGCGTGCTTTAGCATACTTATTTCTATCAATAACGGGCACGTTTTGACGGGTAAGGACGAGGGCTGTTGTGCCGTATCCATGCTGCAGGATGTATTGCCATGAGAGTACCGTTTCATTGGCATCTGCCGGACGAATAACAGTAAGCTCAGGAATCGCTCTTAAGGTAGTTAACTGTTCTACCGGGTGGTGGCTTGGGCCATCCTCACCAACCCCTATGGAGTCGTGAGTAAGTATAAAAATCACCTTAAGTCCCATCATAGCGGTCATCCTGACAGAGGGCAACATGTAGCTTGAAAACACTAGATATGTGCCCACATAAGGAATCAAACATCTGCTAAGGGCAATACCAGTAGCTATGGAGGCCATGGAAAACTCCCGTATTCCAAAGTGAATGTTGCGGCCGCTTTCTCCTGGCGCAAAAACAGGCTTGTTCTTTAAAAATGTCTGATTAGAAGGCGAAAGGTCAGCCGAGCCGCCGAGCAAATTTAAAAGCGTATCAGACAGTGCATTCACTACGGCACCTGAAGCTGTACGGGTTGCTACAGACTTGCCGGGCTCATAGACAGGAAGGAGCGCTCCTATGTCAACGTTTATTTTTCCGCTCATAAAGGTATCCCAAAGCTCTGCCTCCTTAGGAAAGGCTTGTCTATATCTCTCAAACAAATCAAGCCAGAGATTTTGCAGTTTCTCTCCATTCTTAATAGCACTACGGCAGAGTTCCAGTGCCTCTTTGGGTACATGAAACTCCTCCTCCGGCCAATTGAAGTGTGCCTTTGTGGCTTTCACCTCATCGGGGCCAAGCGGCGCTCCGTGAATGTCTGCGCTGTCTTGTTTATTTGGGCTGCCATACCCAAGGTGTGTTTTGACAATTATGATAGAAGGACGATTTCTTTCAGCCTTTGCGTTTTCGATTACATTGTAAAGCTCTTCATGGTCATAGCCGTCAGCGTACTGAACGTGCCAGTGCTGGGACTCAAATCTCATACCGACATCCTCTGTGAACGTTAAATCAGTTGAGCCGTCTATCGTCGTTTTATTTGAGGAGTACAGATAGATGAGTTTGCCAAGTTGCAGGTGTCCGGCTATCGAGGAGGCCTCATAAGAAACTCCCTCCATTAAATCACCATCGCTGACTATGCCATAGATGTTGTAGTCTATCAGGTCAAAACCTGGCCGGTTAAACGTATTGGCAAGATATTTCTCTGCCATTGCCATTCCCACTCCTACGGCAAAACCATATCCAAGCGGTCCAGTTGAGACCTCCACACCTGTTGATAAACAGTACTCCGGATGCCCAGGAGTACAGGTATCCATTTTACGGAAATTCTTTATATCATCAATGGATATGTTATACCCGGTTAGATGCAACAAACTATACAACATCATAGACCCGTGTCCGGCAGAAAGTATAAACCTGTCTCTATTAGGCCATACAGTATCCTTTGGGTTATGTTTTAAAAACTTTGTCCACAACACGTAAGCCATGTCAGCATCACCCATAGGCATGCCGGGATGTCCTGAATTAGCTCTTTGTACCGCATCTATAGCCAGCATCCTTATTGTGTTGACACATAGCTCATCCACTCTGTCCATTTACCAGCCTCCAAAAATTTTATAACTAATATTTTACTCCTTGTACCGCTGAATTGTCAACGTTAATGAGATTGAATTTAAAAATAACATCCTGTTTACAAACCCAGCGGCTTAGATTATTATAGTTGAGGGGTATTGATTAAATCTCTGAAGGAGGAAATAATTACGATGAAAAGTTTAAAGGGGACAAAAACGGAAAAAAATCTGCTCGGCTCATTTGCCGGTGAATCACAGGCCAGAAACCGCTACTCGTATTTTTCAAAGGTGGCAAAAAAAGAGGGCTTTGAGCAAATATCTGCGATATTTGCCGAAACTGCCGATAATGAAAAAGTACACGCCAAGAGATTTTTTAAATTCTTAGAGGGAGGGGATGCAGAAATTACAGCAACATTTCCGGCAGGTTTGATTGCCGACACAAAGGCTAACCTCAAAGCTTCTGCTGATGGTGAAAATCATGAGCATACTGTGTTGTATCCGGAGTTTGCACGGGTTGCAGATGAGGAGGGGTTCCCTGCCGTTGCGTCAGCCTTTAGAGCCATAGCGATGGTTGAGAAAGAACACGAAAAGAGATACCGCGCCCTGTTAAGCAATATAGAGAAAAATGAGGTCTTTAGCCGCACGTCAAAAGTAAAATGGAAATGCAGAGTCTGCGGCTTTGCCGTTGAGGGAAACAATGCGCCCGATAACTGCCCAGGATGCGGACATCCTAAAGCACACTTTGAAATCGCTGCGGAAAATTACTGATACAAATTGGCATTTAAAAAAGCAATGTAATATTAACCATAGATTATTGTTATTTAATCTATCTGTGTCCATCTTTGGTTAAAAAATTTTTTTTCTGAATGTACCTTGGTATTAGTCTTTTGGTGGTCTTGTCCCCGAGCCGGAGTTTAATCCAAACTTTTCGAGTCTGTACCAAAATGTCTTATAACTCATA
>JADFYB010000283.1 GCA_015233245.1 Nitrospirota bacterium
ATAAGGGTCTGTCAAGATATGCCGACACGCCGCTTGCCGCATAAAACCAGTGGCCGGCAATAGGCATATTTTGCCAGTGGTTTTGCTTTATATAATCTGCTGTCTCCTTAGACGCTGAAAAAGGATAGATGTAACCAAGAGTATTGGCTATCAGAGCGCCAATTAACGCTGCTGAAAATATAAGAGTCAAAAAGCGGTTTTTATTACTCTCAAAAAAGCTGAAAAACGCATTGTATGAAGGTTTTTGAAATTCCACTAAAGGATAGTAACTGCTAATCCAAAGAGCCGCTACAGAGGCAAAATAATAGTGCCCTCTGTGCCGAAGCGATCCCTCATAAAAAATATAACCAAAGGCCGTAATGCCAGTTATTGCCACAACATAGTAAAACGCGGGGATTTTCCTTCTAAACAAAATGCAAAGTGTAAACAAAAACAAACCTAACGCTGCAAACAGTCTTAGAACATATCTCAGCTCTCTTTGTACCGGTATGTAACTTAAAACATTAGTCTCCCAAAAGTGTAGCTCTATCCGGGGTATTGGGATAAAAACATTCCATATTTCAGAAATCTGATCCTCTACTCTTGACGGTATGTCAGAGGTAATAATGACCGAATGATACCAGTATGAGTCAGCCGGAGGCTTCATTTGTAATATTGAAAGAACAAGACCTGTGATAAATATTAAAATTGACGCATAAAACCGCCATGATTTATAAGAAGTAAATTCCTTAAAAAACATAGGCTCAAGAAAAACAGTGATAGCAAGAGCTATTGCTAACACTGTTGAGAGGGCATTACACTGACACATTAAAAACAAAATTATAGAAAGAAGAATATAATTTCTGTTTTTAAAATCTTTACCGAAATATGCACAGAAAAGAAAGAGAAATAAAATCCCAATGGCATAGTTTCTGCTAATTGTGGCGTATTCAAAAAACGGGAAATATCCAAACACAAATAGTCCTTTTAAGAGCTTGTTAAAAGGAGAAAACCTTAAAAAAACAAATACTGAGGCTGTGGCAATAACAAGATGAACCATCTGCATAGCAACCGGATTCCGTGTTATTTTGGTTATCGGATACAGAATTAAATGCCAGAGCATGGGATGCCCCTGATAGCGCATATTGTCAACAAGTCCGTGCAGAGAGCTGGCATCTCTGGCTATCATCCATGCCTCAAGTTCATCCCGCCACATCACATGATGCAGAATGTTAAACAGTGTCAGAACAAAAAACACAATGGTTACGATATATGCAAATTTTAAATCGTAATGATCACTCCATATACATTCTTGCTTAGAAATCACGGGGTTTCATACCTGACTCTATATAGATAAAATGTCTCATCCTTTACAATACTATTTGTAAAGCTCCTAAGCGGGATAAATTCGTAAACTTTAACCAAACCATCTGGTAACGGCTCCTCTGTTACAATAAATAAAACATCTGTTTTAACACTATCTACGTATGACATAACATTTTTAAAAACATCCGTCTTGCCGTTTTTTGCAATTTTCCAAACATTAAAGGATGTTACTTTATCCTGTACAGGGTCATAGAAAGGGCGGTTAAGGTATGCGGTCACACCTGCTGTTGTAGCTGCCCAGAAGCCTGCAATCGGCATATTTTGCAAGCCGTTTTGCTTTATGTAATTTGCAGTTTCCTTGTTTGCGGAAAAAGGATAGAGGCCATTAATTGTGTTTGCAATTAATGCGCTTGTAACGGACAGTGAGAGTATTACAATTAAAAAAGTATTTTTGAATCGCTCAGCTAAATTGAAAATACGACTCATCCTGTATTCTTCTGAAGGGTAGTAACTGGAAAGCCACAGAGCGGAAATAAAGGCAAAGTAGTAATGCCCCTTATGGCGTAACGTGCCCTCATGAAGGACATAACTAAAGGTGGTCAGCCCAATTACTGCAATACAATAGTAAAAAGCCGGCATTTTTTTTCTAAATATAATAAAAAAAGAAACCACAAATAGCCCAACAGAAAAAATCAACCTCAGAGCATAGCGTATTTCTGCTTTCAGAGGTACATAACTAAGAAAATTCGTGTTCCAAAAGTGCATTTGAACGCGAGGCACAGGGACAAAAACATTCCACAGTGCTGAAATCTGATCATATAATTTTCCTGTTACGTTGCGTGCAATAATGGCTGGGTTGTAGAAGCTTGAGTCAGCCGGAGGCTTCATTTGAATTATTGAAAGAGCTAGCCCCGCCATAAAAATTGCAATGGCCGTGTAAAAACGCCATGAGCGATAGAAAGTGAAATCTTTTAAAAGCAGCGGTTCGGTGAAAAGTGTGATTGCAAGGGCTATTGCCAACACTGTTGAGAGGGCATTACATTGGGACATTAAAAATAAAATTATAGAAAGAGGAATATAATTTCTGTTTTTAAAATCTTTACCGAAATATGCACAGAAAAGAAAGAGAAATAAAATCCCAATGGCATAGTTTCTGCTAATTGTGGCGTATTCAAAAAACGGGAAATATCCAAACACAAATAGTCCTTTTAAGAGCTTGTTAAAAGGAGAAAACCTTAAAAAAACAAATACTGAGGCTGTGGCAATAACAAGATGAACCATCTGCATAGCAACCGGATTCCGTGTTATTTTGGTTATCGGATACAGAATTAAATGCCAGAGCATGGGATGCCCCTGATAGCGCATATTGTCAACAAGTCCGTGCAGAGAGCTGGCATCTCTGGCTATCATCCATGCCTCAAGTTCATCCCGCCACATCACATGATGCAGAATGTTAAAGAGGGTCAGAACAAAAAACACAAGGATTAAGATATAAGTGAATTTTATATCATCAAAAGCACTTTCTATGTTTTTCAGGTAAAAGCTCACGGACTCTAATATTTTATCATATACAGATAAAACTCTTCGCTCTTTACGACACTCTGTGTAAACTGCTTAAGTGGAATTA
>JADFYB010000069.1:0-13632 GCA_015233245.1 Nitrospirota bacterium
CATAAATTTACAGGGGAAAGTAAAAAAATACAAAACAATATGACGTCGTATTATTTAGAAACCAACAGCGACTTTGAATTTTGGGCTCCTGTTTATTCAAGTTATAATAATCCTGCCGGGGACACTGAGGTATTGACTGACTTTGTACCAAACAAAAACGATTCCGTCATAGGCTATGTTCACATACGTATGTGGAAAGATGAGTTGAAAACTGAGCAGCAGGAGTTGATGTATAAAAGTATTGCTCTGGGTGTGATATTTTTAATAATTGGATTGTTGGCGGCATACCTTGTAGTAAGGACAATAACCATGCCTATAAAAAAACTGACAGACACTGTCAAAAACTATAGTGCCACAGGCCGCATTGAAGTTACACACTTCCACCTTAGGGATGAAATATTCGAACTGGCACAGGCATTTAACGAAATGGGCGAACTGGTACAAGCCCGGACTGCTGAACTAAAAACAACGGTTTCCACCCTGCAGGACGAAATAACACTACGGATTAAGAGCGAAGAGGCAGTAATGGAATTAAACAGGACTCTCGATGAGAGGGTAAATACTGAGATAAATAAACAGAGGGAACAGGAGAAACTCCTGATTTATCAATCCAGGCTTTCGTCCATGGGAGAGACATTAAGCTCTATAGCCCATCAATGGCGTCAGCCGCTAAATAACTTAAGAGCATTATCCTTAGACTTGCAGGACTCATACGAATACGGGGAACTCAATAAAGACTACCTTAGCAATAACATTCAACAATCAAACGAGCAGCTAACATATATGTCGAGGACTATAGACGATTTCAGGGACTTTTTCAAACCTGACAAAGATAGGGAACAATGTAATATTATAGAGGTCACAGAGGAGGCACTATCCATTGTTTCCCTACAGCTTAAGCATAACGCAATATCGTGTAATTTTAACCGTGAAGTTCGTGGTATCGCAACAGACGGCTCGCCCACTTATTCAGACAGCGGGCTTTTTGCCGATTTATACAGAAACGAGTTCAAGCATGTTATAATCATTCTAATAAACAACGCTCAGGACTCTATTAAGGAAAAAAACAAAAATGGTTTGGAAACACCTTGTCATGGAATTATAGATATAGATTTTGCCAGGGCAGACGGCAAGGCAATTGTCAGAGTAAGCGACAATGGCAAAGGAATCCCGGATGATATAAGGCACAGGATTTTTGAACCTTATTTTACCACGAAATTTAGAAGCCAGGGTACGGGCATAGGATTATACATGGCAAAGGTGATTATTGAAAACAACATAGATGGCAGAATATACGCTGAAAATACGCAAACAGGGGCAAGCTTTACAATAGAGCTCCAGTGTGCTGGCACAGAAACCATTGCATGATTCCCCCTCGATCATTGACAAAATAGATACTCTTTTGTGTTATAATCGTTGTATTCCGTATGGATATGAATATTAATAAGCTGAACGAACTGTCCGAAACCAGAGTGATGATAGTGGAGGATGAGTGGATAATTGCAACCAATCTTCAAAACGTGCTTGAGGACATCGGGCTTACAGTGACAAGTGTGGTTCTATCCGGTGAGGAGGCACTAAAAAGGGCAGCGGATGAAAGACCTGATGTGGTGCTTATGGACATACTCCTGCACGGTAAAATGGACGGCATAGAGACTGCGGAAAGATTAAGAGAACTCTATGACATTCCGGTAGTGTATCTGACCTCCCACACTGACGAACGTACGTTTCAGAGGGCAAAGGGTTCAGCGCCGTTTGGTTATCTGGTTAAACCGTTTGAGAGGACTGAGTTGAGATATGCCATAGAGATGGCTGTTTATAAGCACAGGATGGAAAAAGCACTGAGGGAAAAATCGCGGCAGTTAGAGGAGTTAAACAAATCCCTTGAACTAAAGGTTAAAGATGAAGTGGAAAAAGGCCGGCATAGGGAGCATATGTTAATCCAACAGTCTAAACTTGCTGCTATGGGCGAAATGATGTTTAATATAGCACACCACTGGAGACAGCCGTTAAACATCATTGGTCTGTTGATTCAGGATCTTGATGAAGCCTCCACGTTTGGCGAAATTGACGACGAGTATGTAAAGAAAATGTCCAGTGACACCATGGAACAGCTTAACCTGATGTCCAAAACAATATCCGATTTTAGTAATTTTTGCAAACCCTCGGACACTAAAATAGTATTTGATATTAAAGAGGCATTGGACAATGTAGTTGCTCTTGTGAAAAGCCAACTTGAAAATAACCAAATAAATATAATAATCCGGAAATCTGACGGGAGCGTTTTTGAACCGGACTCGTATGTGACAGTGGGGTACCCCGGCGAGTTCAAACAAGTAATCCTCAGTATTCTAAATAATGCCAAAGATTCGATTTTTTCAAAGCGGCTAAGCAGCAGCTATGTACATGGAGAGGATGGTGAAATTATAATAGAGTTTAGTGAGACTGAGGATTCAGTACACGTAAGTATCAAAGACAATGGAGAGGGGATTTCTGACCTCATACGGGACAGGATTTTTGAGCCCTACTTTACGACAAAAACTGACGGCATAGGAATTGGTTTATACATGTCTAAACTGATAATAGAAAACTACATGAATGGCAAACTGTATGCCAGTAGTACAGAAGCGGGTGCCATGTTTACGGTACAACTGCAAAGACAAATCCAATAAGAATGGAGGGATCATATGAAAGCCTTAGTGGTAGAGGATGAGTTCAGAAGCAGAACTCTTTTACAAAGGATAATGTCACGATACGGGGACTGCGATGTTGCGATAAACGGGCATGAGGCGATAGAGGCTTTTGTTCACGCATGGAAAGAAGAGCATCCTTATGATCTCATCTGCATGGATATCATGATGCCTGAGATGGATGGCCAGCAGGCTCTTAAGGATATCAGGGAAATTGAGAAAAAGGCTGGCATTGAGGATGACAACAGAGTTAAAATTATCATGACCACAGCGTATGATATTCAGGAGGAAAAGGACGAGGCTTTTGAATGGGGATGCACGGATTATCTCGTAAAACCAATTGACAAGAACAAATTACTCGACTTGCTCAAAAAATATAACTTTGCACAGTAAGCGCAGGTAATCTGAAAGTGAGTGGATTATCTGCGCTTACGGTGAGAAATTGCTGTTAACATATCCTTTGGTTATTTTAGTTAACGGTTTGAGTTACTTGTTTATTTTTTAAAACGTTATAGGAAGCTGCAAGGAAGGCTAACACAAACCAACTGTATCTTGATGAGACTGAGGTCAGATCACCCCATACAGTCTCGTTTATTCCCAAAACCGCAATGACGGAAACAACAGCGCCCAGTGCAATATCGGCGGTGAGCGAGCCGTCCATACGCTTATATATTTCTTTCATAGAATACACGATTTTCCACAAAAGATACAGAAATAGCACAATGCCTGTCAGTCCCATGTCAAACAGGAAAGAGAGCACCAAACCGTGGGTCTCAGTCGCAGTGTACTTAGAGATATAAACAAAACCGCTCATTCCAATCCCTACTAAAACTGTATATGGATTTTCCATAAAGTGTTTAAACCCTGATTTCCATATTAGCCAACGGGTATTAACCCCTGCAACGCCCTGAGTGCTTGAACTAAGAAACTCTGTACTTGCAGGGGTTTTGGTCGGAGTAAACCAGAGTTTTTCCGTATAGCCAAAGCCCATCAGAATTCTATCTATAAACCCGGGGGTCAAAAACACCACTACAAGCCCTATGCTTACTATATATTTCAGGGCATTAAGGATAAACTTTTTCCTTGTATTTGGGTGAAGGTAGATAAGCAAAGTAATGCCTATGACAGCTGATGCCAAAGCTGAACGAACAGCCATAATGCCTATTGCATAGAACGCTGACAGGGTTGCAATAAAAAATAAATTGTGTTTAAACCCCTTGTACCTGAAACCAATCGGAGCAAATACCATTATGACCATAACAATAAGCTCAGAAGATGGCGGCCCTCCGGCAAGTCCCATTGGTCTTTTATCCACCTGCTCGATTCCGAAAAAACCAAGTGTTATACCCTTAGCCAGAGTCATATCTATTCTTTTAGCATAGTACTTTGAAACCACCACGGAGATTATAATTATGAATGTGGAAACAGCAATTGTGATAATCGCGTTTCTCAGCGATTTCTCATCATTAACGATAGCCGTAATAAGATAAAATGTGATGGCATTGCAGGTAAACATGGTAAAAAAGTGCAGCCCAAGCTCCAGATTTGGCGTCCATAACAAAGTTAACGTTTCAACCAAAAAAATAATCAAAAGAGGTGCATCAAGCGGAGTGGCCTGTCTCTTTGTCTTTTTGTTTATGGCCTTTTTTAATACCCATGAAATTAGTGTTAAAAATAAAAAAATCAGGTAAACGGGATACTCCATTATGTCCCCTGCGGCAAACATGAATTTAAGCGCCGTGTGCTGAATATAAACGGTTAGAAACGTAAGGGCAAGAAATATCTCAGGCTTCAGTATCGTTAAAAACAGTACAGGAATCAATATTACAGGAATGAGCGCGTACGGAGTAAACAGAAAAAACACTGCAGATATGAGGGCGTAAAGAAGTAAAAATGTTTCAAAAAAAGTCTTTTCGTCTGAGAAACGTAATCTCATTTTTATGAATTGATACATGTCTCAGCTCTCAAATTGAAGATTAATCGGCATTGTTTGCCCATACAATGAAAAGCTCCTTCCCACCTTTTTCAAATCTGTACGCCGTTACACCCGGGCCTGCGTTGACCTCAGAGGTTTTTGCCGCCTCAAAACAACTTAGCTTTTGAGCAAGGTTTTTATATGAGTAATAGGCTAACTTCTTTGAGGATAACCCGTCGTTTTCAGGGTTATTGATAAGGCCTGAGTAGTCAAAAATGCTGTAGCCTCCAGCATAAAAATGGTAGTCGTGAATATTAGACCAAAAAATCCTGAAAGCTCCAAGGCCAATCACTGTAGCGTAGGTTTTAACGAGATTTGCCGCCTGGTTAGTCTCAGAGTAACCCTTTGTAAATGGATTATGGGTATCGCATGGATAGCTTGTCTCACCCAAAAATACCGGCATGTTGGCATATCCGTAGCGGCTAAGCAATTCCCTGCTTTTTTTGTACTGAGCTTTTATGAGTTCAAACTTATCAATGTAGCCGCGTTTTACACCAAGGAACATGTCAAAGGCATGCCAAAGGCCAAAGGCATCAAAGGAGTTTTTAGCGTTTAGTTTTTTAAGATTGTCAAACACCTCTTCAAAGAAAGTGCCTTCAGGGTTTATATACCCTCCGGTGTAAAGCTTGCAGTCAGGGCATTGCTGATTAAAAACTTTCTTTGTAGTGGCAAGGGCAAGGGCATAGTCGGCTGGTTTCCATGAGGCGTCAACCTCGGTCTCCATCGTGTAATGTTTTACCTTTGGAAGCTTACGGATAAGGGCTCTCAGAAACTCCGTGTAACCTGGGACGTCAGACTGTGTAAACACACCTGCCTTCTGCGGCGGTCTGGCATCGCCGGTGCTGGGATTAATTGTAACGAGTGCACTGACACCACGATTCATTGCGTTTTCATAGAGAGTGTTTAATTGTGTTAAGTAGGCTTCGCCGGATTGCAAGTTCATGCCGCCCCTTTGGTATATCATGTACTGGGCAGAGGGAGGCCCCAAAAAACGCAGCCACTTATAACCAACATCACTAGCAAATTTTCCTGCATAAAAATCCGTATTTAACCTGTCAAGCCTCTCCTCGACATCCAAAATCCCAAACGGGGAACCATTTGCCGTTGCCGTACAGGTTGCTCCGGCATTTGCCGTTGGTTCTACAATTACAGGCACTGAGCCGACGCTTAGATTAAGCTTGCCATTTACGACTCGTACTGTCTCAGAGTCAAAGGCCGTAGAAAAGTTTGTGACAAGAGCCCCTGTTGCATAATGAGGTACGCCCTCTGTCACTCTGACCTCTGCGGCATTGACAGGCAGTACTGCAGGCACGAATTTTTTTGCCTGTTGAATGTGTTTTTCGGCTTTTACTACATTCCAGTCAGTTTTGGGATCCACTGCCCGCTCTAAATCGGCAAATGTCTTATCCACAAGACCGTAGGCTTTCTCAGGGTTTTCTTTTTGCTGCACCATGATAAACAAACCGGTCTCTATTGTGTATATCTTATCGGCATACTTGTTTTTCCCTGAAAGTGACTCTGCCCATGATTTTAGGGCTATGGCGCGGGCTCTTATATTAGATGAATTCGTTTGTGAAGTTTTGACCTCTTTTCTTATCTTATCTATCTCGTCCTGAGACATCATAGATGTGGGATTTCCCATGGGGCTTTTAACTGAACCGGTAGTTTGCTCAGGGTGTGAGCTTAAGAATTTGTCAAGCTCTTTTAGTATGGCATCAAGAAGTGCTGCTGCATCGGCAGGGCTGCTTTTGCGTAACTCATCAAGCCTGTGTGATTTTTCCATTGAAAACACACTATCTATGTTAACACCCCGTGCCACCATAGACTGTGCCCAGCGGCTCAGGACAGCAATACGCGCATCGAGGTTTTCAGCCGTTGTGCTCTGTGTCTTATTTTGTATTAGCAGGTTAGAAATATCGTCTTTTGCAGGGGCATTGGGGGGAGGACTCTGCGCTGATACCGATCTGGTAGCGTCTCCGCTGCCGCCGATAAATTTCTCTACATCGGCATATATTGCGTCTATCATTTTACAGGCTTCAGAGGGACTGTTTTGCGAAAGCGATTCAAGTCTTCTGCCCTTTTGCTGTGGAAGCACACTTTCAACGCTGACTCCCTTGGCCATCATGCTTTGTGCCCACTTGGTAAGAGTATCCATACGTTGCTTCATATTTGACTGGTCTGTGGGCGAGGCCTTTACCTGTTTTATCATTGAATCAATATCAACTGTACCTCTTACTTGTGGAGGTGGGGGCTCTGTCATTTCAGACAAAGCAGATTCCGGCATATAAACAACAGCAGCTAATACAATAATGTACAAAAATATCTTAATTGCAATTAGTGGCTTAATTGTACTCATTACATTATCCTCCTTAGTGGCCAACTGTTTTATTTCTGAAAAAACTATATCCGGCTAAACTTCAGATTTAATTCTTGTCGCTCCTCTGCTATATATGCTATATCTACTTGTCAAAAGGTGTCAATCCCTCTCTCAGGTTATTGTAGTTGATTTTTTTCTATAAAATATTTGCATTAAATTTCAGGTTTTGTTATAAAATATATGGCGATGGCATATCTTCAAACAATAAAAGGCTTTTTGAATCTTGCAGCTTTTTTAAAGTGGCTTTACTGGAGGTATTTGAGATTGCTTTTTTCAAAGCTTCCGGTTGCGTTTATCAATGCAGTGATGTCGTTTTTAGCGCGCTTACAAATGGCCTCAAACAGACAGCGCAAGCTTATAACACTTCAGGAGCTTTATAAATCAGGCGTAATAGATGAAACCTGTAATATGCGGAAGACGTTGCATTTTGCATTTCAAACACAACTGAACTCATGGGCAAAACTCTGTTATTTAGTAAAAATCAACAGCAGTAATATTGACAGCTATGTTGCAATTGAGGGGAGGGAGAATCTTGATAAAGCTCTTAAAGGGAACAAGGGGGCGCTTTTATTAAATTCTCATTTTGGGCCCTATATGATGTCCATGCCGGCTCTTGGATACAGAGGTTATCGGGTTAATCAGGTGGCTATTCAGGGGGATCCTCCGATTGTGGGCAGAAAAGGTTTTTTTTGGTATGCGAATGAGGCCAAATTTCAGGCCGTGGAAAAACTTATGCCTGTAAATTTCATAAACGCAAGCATCCCAGTTGGCGACAAAAATGGTTTAAGAAACATGTCTATCAGAGATGTTATACTTGCTTTGCAAAGAAATGAGGTTGTACTGTTTCCAGCGACCGGGCGAGGTGGCAGAAAGTGGGTAGAGTCACCATTTTTGGGACGCACCGTTAACTTTAATATAACCCCCTTTAAACTTGCCATTAAAACAGGTACAGCGCTGTTGCCGGTGTTTCTCATTGACCTGAAAGACGGCATAGCTAAAATGGTTGTTGAGCCTGCTTTAGATGTATCGGAAAATGATACATCTGAAACCCTTTTAACTAAGTACCTGGCTGTGTTGAGCAAATACGTGAAACACTACCCTGAGCAATTTGCTTACTTCCTCTATGAAATGAAAATGAAATCATGGTGGGACGATCACCCTTTTTTTACCGATTATAAAACCAGCAGGGCATCCATTAAAAAAACTTGACAATAATCCTTAAAAGGTATATAATCCCAGATTATGGTTTTAACCACATTCCGGTTGGTCTGCTGGCGTCAAGGCGGTCAAAGGGTATGAAACATAGTTACCTCTGTTTAGCCATTCCTGAACAAACAAATGGTCACCGCACGGTTGCGTCAATGTGGCTGAACGCCAGGTGAAGCCGGTTAGAATAGGCCGCACATTGTGTGGCAAATATATATAAAAAACGTCAAGGAGATTAAGGAGTTATGGAAAATGTCTTGCTGGCGCTGATATTCGGTATCAGCATCATTGGCATTGTCGTAGCTTTCATGTTTGCCAAGTGGGTTTTAGCAAAAGATGACGGCACGGAAAACATGAGGGCTATATCGGATGCCATAAGAGAGGGTGCAAATGCTTTTTTAAAAAGGCAGTATCAAACGATAGTAATACTTGCATTGGTATTTGCGGTAGTTTTATTCATAGGCTATGGGGCTGTAAGGCAACATCAGAGTTTTGACCCTGTGTCATCAAGTGTTGAGCTGGCTATATGGATAACCTTATCCTTTGTCTTTGGGGCGATATGTTCACTGTTTGCCGGATTCATAGGCATGTGGGTCAGTATAAGGAGTAACATAAGAACGGCTGCGGCAGCCCGCACCAGCGTAAACGATGCTCTTCAGATTGCCCTCAGAGGCGGCGCTGTATCAGGCCTTATGGTGGTTTGCATGAGTCTGCTCGGTGTTACGGGACTTTATGTGCTGGTTAAATCATTTGCAAATGTGGAGGCCACTAAAATCCCCTTTATGATAGTAGGATATGGTTTTGGTGCCTCGTTTGTGGCTTTATTTGCCCAGTTGGGCGGTGGTATTTACACAAAGGCTGCCGATGTTGGAGCAGACCTTGTTGGAAAGGTAGAGGCTGGAATTCCTGAGGATGATCCGAGAAACCCTGCCGTTATTGCAGACCTCGTTGGTGACAACGTAGGCGACTGCGCAGGCCGTGGCGCCGACCTCTTTGAGTCCACTGCTGCTGAAAACATCGGAGCTATGATTTTAGCTGCCGTTATGGCAAAAGGCATACCGGGCGTTGACCCGCTTTGGATTATCGGCGTTATGATGTTTCCGCTGCTGGCCAGAGCTTTCGGCATAATAGCGTCAATAGTGGGCGTTTTGTTTGTTAAGATTAGAGAAGATGAAGAACCTATGGCAGGCCTTAACAGGGGTTACTATGTGACCGTATTTCTGGCCATCATAGGTCTTGGCATAGCAAGCAGACTTCTGTTTTACCTTCCGGAGTACCCAAATGCATGGATATACCTCTTTTTTGCCGGAGTTGTCGGTGTACTGACCTCAGTTGTCTTTATATATATAACTGAGTACTATACAGAGTTTAGATTCAGACCGGTTCGCTCCATAGCTGAGTCAAGCCAGACCGGTCCGGCTACCAATATCATAACTGGTGTGGCAATAGGGCTTGAATGTACAGCGCCTACTGCTATTGCTATTTCAGCCTCCCTGTTGATAGCCTACTACCTTGGGCTGCATTCAGGATTTCCAAATGCAGGAATATTCGGTACGGCAGTTGCTACCATGGGAATGCTTGGACCAGCCGCTTATGTTTTAGCTATGGATACCTTTGGTCCTATATCTGACAATGCCGGCGGTATCATAGAAATGAGCGAACAGCCGGAGGACGTAAGAAACAGAACAGACAAGCTTGACGCAGCCGGTAACACCACAAAGGCACTCACAAAGGGTTATGCTATCGGCTCAGCAGCACTTGCAGCCTTCTTGCTCTTCAGAGCATACCTTGATGAGGTTACTAACTATGGACATGAAATAAAATCAGTGGATTTGGCTGAACCAGTAGTGTTTGTTGGAGCGCTTCTTGGCGCAGCCCTTGTGTTTATATTCTCAGCTCTTGCTGTTAAGGCTGTCGGTACTGCCGCTTATTACGTCATCCAGGATGTAAGGGATCAGTTCAAAGAAAAGCCTGGTATTTTGAAAGGCACCGAGAAACCTGATTACGGCCGTTGTGTTGATATTGTAACAAAGGGAGCACTTAAGCAGATGGTTTTACCGGGTCTTGTTGCAACCCTTAGCCCGATTATTGTTGGATTGGTATTTAAGCAGGTTGGAAAGGGCGCAGAGGCAGTAGCCGCGCTTATCATGGTTGGAACAATTGCTGGAATTCTTATGGCAACGTTTTTCAATAACGCGGGCGGTGCCTGGGATAACGCTAAGAAATTCATAGAAGCCGGAAATATGGGCGGTAAGGGCTCATTTACCCACAAGGCCGCTGTTGCCGGTGATACTGTTGGCGATCCTTTTAAAGATACCGCTGGCCCCTCACTTCACGTATTGATTAAACTCCTTTCCACGATCACTCTCGTTTTAGCTCCACTATTCATATAAGATAGTAAAGGAAAGATAAACTATAAAGGATTTTCAGGGAAATGGCACTGCCATTTCCCTGAAAATACCATCCTTCTTTAAGCCAAATTGTAATACCATGTAGCTTCCAAAAAAGTATGAGTAGCTATCAAAAAGGTAAGGAACAACATAGATGAACCACGGATGTGGTGATTGAATTTAACTGTGTATATCTGTGTTTAAAATTATTTTAATATACACAATGATAAATTTTATATCGGGTAATCAGTGGTTAGTTATGCAGTTGCTAATATAGTTAGTCTTAAGGATTGCCCAGCATAACACCAGCCTGTCTTACCCCCTGTGTAAATAAGACAGACCGGTATTATTACTTTGGGCTATATGGTGGGATGGGAGCAGCCGGTTTATGGCACAAATATCGGAACATGGAGGTCGCTCCGACACTGATTCCATTACAAAGGTACATAGGCGCTTTTTTAGGGTAGGGTTTTTTTTAGAAGCTGCTCCCATTTTTCCTTATAATCTCCTCTAAACTTAATTATGATATTGCCTTATAATTAGGATAATACAAGGAAAGGGTTTAAAACAAGATAAATCTTATTCTAAAAAAGTAACATGTTGTGGAGTATGCTTCACATAAATTGTGGCGTTTCAAATGATACGAGATATTTCTCAAGTATGAGGAGGCTTTGATATACTTTATGGCCAGCATCAGTAAGAAGATAGGATTTGTTTACATCCTGGGAAATTATATTAGCTTCTTTGAGAATTTTCAGATGGAACACCAGCTTTGTGTGGTCATATAGTGAGAGTTCTCTGTTAAGTTCCATAAAGCGAGTTGCTTTTTTTCGGTATAGAACTTTAATAGCATTGCGCCTTATGGGATTTGACAGAGACATCAGTATCTTGTCCATTTCAAGTTCACCTACTTCTTTTTCAAAGGAGGACTCCTCTATCACACGGCGAATTACAGTTAAAAAAGATTCGACATTAAATGGCTTTGTAACATAATCGCTTGCGCCGCACTTTATGGCTTCAACAGCATTTTCTATTGTGGCAAAACCCGTTATAACTATTACTTTCAAAAAAGGTTTGTTACGCTTCAATTCTGAAAGAACATACTGTCCCCTCATCTTTGGCATAACCATATCCAAAACCACGACATCATAATCGTTGTCACGTGCTAAATCAATAGCAGTCTGCCCGTTTGAAGCCACAGAGACACTAAACCCTGAGCCGGTAAGTATTTCCTCCATCAGTTCCCTCACCTCTGAATTGTCATCTACTACAAGTATGCTTTTCATCAATGATATCTCTGCCATAAACCACCCTTGACACTTTGTTACAATTGTCTTTTACAACGCCTTTGTCTATGACAAGTTTAAACAAAGATTGCACTTTTTGTCAAGTATCCGAATTGATTCATCAAAAAACTATGAAATAGAAACGTTTTTAAAGAGTCACATACCCCCCTCCATTTTGGTATTGTCCCAACCTGTTGAGACAACTAATGACAGCTTTAATTGATGCTATGCTGATATTGGTTTCAACGCCTGCGCCAAAGGCTTTCTGACCTTTGTCATTTTCAAGCTGAATGTAAGCAGACGCACGTGAGGTTGAACCTCTTTCCAACGAGTGTTCGTGATAGCCAATGAGATTAAACACAGTTGAAGTCTCCTTTCTTATAGCGTTACAGAAGGCATCTATCGGACCATTACCCAGTCCTGAGATATGTACCTGCTTGCTGTTAATTTTAACACAAGCCTCCACTGCTGACGGAAACGCAATAGAACCGTTGCCATCCTTATGTGACTCAGTTATATTGCATTTTATAAGCTCAAACGGAGATTTAACATTAAGGTAGTGCTTTTCAAAACAATCCCAAACAGTGTCAGCATTGATTTCTTTTCCGGTCTGTTCAGAAATTTTTTGGATAATTGCTGCAAACTCTGGCTGCATCTCTTTTGGAATCTTAAATCCAAACTCCTCCTCCATAATGTAGGCTATGCCTCCCTTACCGGATTGGCTGTTTATTCTTATGATTGATTCATAAGTTTTCCCAATGTCTGAGGGGTCTATCGGTATGTATGGAACCTCCCAAAAGGGTGAATTAGTTTCTTTCAAGGCGCGCATCCCTTTATTTATAGCATCCTGATGAGAGCCGGAAAATGCTGTGAAGACAAGTCCACCTGCATACGGATGACGGTTGTGTACGTTCATACCGGTACAGTGCTCATACGTCTTAACGATGTGGTTAATGTCACCGATGTTAAGATGCGGATTAACTCCCTGAGTAAACATATTAAGGGCAACAGTGATAGTATCCACATTTCCTGTGCGCTCTCCATTACCAAACAGTGTGCCCTCTACCCTCTCTGCGCCTGCCAGCAGTGCAAGCTCTGTTGCCGCAACAGCTGTTCCTCTGTCGTTATGGGTATGAACGCCCACTATGGATTTTTGAGCGTTAGCTGTCCCCATGTTTTTAATGAACCACTCAATCGTATCGGCATAGACGTTAGGAGATGACCCTTCAACTGTAGATGGTAAGTTTATTATCATTTTTTTTGCAATATTTGGCTGCCAGACATTCATAACCTCCATACAGATTTCAAGGGCAAACTCAGGCTCCGTAGCTGTAAAACTCTCCGGTGAGTACTCAAACACAAATTCCGTATCTCTGTATTTTAAGGTCTCATCTTTAATACATTTTACACCTTCTGTAGCCAGAGCAATAATTTCACTGCAGCTCTTTTTAAAAACCACTCTGCGTTGCAGCTCAGATGTGGAATTGTAAAGATGCACTATCACCCGCTTTGCTCCCTCTATAGCCTCAAAGGTTTTCTTAATCAGGTGCTCACGAGCCTGTGTAATTACCTGAATAGTTACGTCATCCGGAATAAGGTTATTTTCAATCAAATAACGGGTAAATTCAAAATCAACCCTTGAAGCTGACGGAAAACTTACCTCTATTTCTTTAAACCCAATCTCAGTAAGCAGCTTAAACATGGCAAG
>JADFYB010000069.1:13732-15276 GCA_015233245.1 Nitrospirota bacterium
TTATATTTATTCTCACTATATCAACTGAAACAACCATAAGAAAAGTTTACGATACATTTTAACCGTTTGTCAAGTTTTATTAGCGGGTTCAACGTGAACAACAACATCTGCAACGCCATCCATTTCATTTTTTATAGCGTTAACAACCTTATGTGCTATTTCATGTCCTTCTGCCACAGTTAGATTGGGTTCAACGACTATATGTAAGTCAACAAACACGTTGCCTCTAGCCCCGCGGGTTCTAATCTTGTGGCAGCCGACAACACTTTCAGTCTTACAGGAAATTTCAGACAACAGCTTTATGTCAATTTGATTAGCATCAATAAGCACACTTATCGTTGACCTCAGAATTTCCAGCCCAGACCACGCTACCATCAAACCAACCACAGCACCTACCACAGGGTCAACATGGCGCAATCCCAGTTTTGACAAAACAAGACCAACTAACACACCACAGGTCACATATATGTCGCTTTTAGTGTGTGCTGCATCGGCTATCAGAAAATCACTGTTAAGTTTTTGTCCCATCCTTTTTTCATATATGCAGACAAATACATTTACGGCAAGGGTGGCAGACATAACGATAAAAGTCTCAAACGAAATCTTTAAATGTGGCATTTTCCCAGTTAGCGCTCTATAAACATCTTTAAAAATCTCAAAACACGCAAAAAACATCATAAGCGATATTACAACAGTAAGAAGAATCTCCACTTTCTTGTGGCCATAAGGATGTTCACTATCAGGCGGGTTGTAGGCAAATCGCAAACCAACTAATCCTACCACATTTGAAAGACCGTCAAAAACCGAATGAAATCCATCCGAGTATATGGACACCGAATGAGTCATCATGCCAAATATTATTTTAAAGGCAGATACCGTCAGGTTTAACACCATGGTATATATCAACACATGCTGTATTTGACTTATGTTATTTCCTGTTTTTAAATAGTTATCCATAATGTGCTTCTGATATTATTACATATTTTGCAACAAAAAAGAGTTTGCAGCAAAAATCAATGCCATAAAAGTAATCGTGGTATTTAGTGCACACTATGTGATTATAATTACACATATAAAAAAACAATTTTTGCCATGAATCTATATAAATAAACGTGTTATCAAGTAAATATCATAGGCATAAATATTGCGAGTGTTTAGTATTATGTAACAGCTTGATTTTTAAACAGAGCAGTTATTGGCAGACGGAATAACGCACATGTTTGCCAATCATGGAACGAGTGAGGAGGGATTTCTTGCAAAATTAAATGGTAAACACTATTAATTAAGGAGGTTATACCTATGCGAAGTAGAGTAAGTGCAACTAGCGGTAGAATGACAGATGGGTTTTTGGTGGATGAGTTGAAGGAGGTTTTGTGAAAGAGTGTATAAGCGTCGAAGGATTTGGAATTTTGGAGACCCCGTTGTTAATGTTAACAAATTAAACATTGCGTTGGATGGAGTGAATTAATCAGCATATACAAATATATTCTCAATAGTTTTTTTGTAAAATTAGACATCTTTGCAGTGTTATTTTTAATGTGTAG
>JADFYB010000284.1 GCA_015233245.1 Nitrospirota bacterium
CCTAGTGGATATTTCCAATCCGAGATTTGAAAAACAAATGGCCTCAGTTGAAAACACCCTCCATGAGCTTAATTTATCAGGGAAGGAGACGCTACTTGTCTTTAATAAATCAGACAGAGTGCCGGAGGTGGAGGTTGAAAATCTTGTACGCAGATACGAGGCCGTTGCAGTCTCTGCCATTGATAACACCACATTTGGGCCTCTTTTGACAGCCATAGAGGAAATGGTTTTTTTAAAAACTGCTACAAAACATATGTACTGTGAGGTTTGATACATGGATTTTCAACCTAAATGGATAGCGTGGGAGGTAACACGGCGATGTAACCTCAAGTGTGTCCACTGTAGATCATCCTCTGAGGCGACATCAAAGGGACACCCGGATTTCTCCTTTAAAGAGGGTAAGCGGATTATAGATGACATAAGAAGTTATGCCACTCCGGTAGTTGTGCTCTCTGGTGGTGAGCCGCTGTTAAGAAAAGACGTTTTTCAACTGGCTGCTTACGGCACAGAGGTTGGCCTTAGAATGTGCATGGCTACAAACGGAATGCTGGTTAATGAGAAAATATGTAAGCAGATGAAAGACTCAGGGATAAAAATCGTATCTCTCAGTCTGGATGGCTCAACTGCCGAGGTGCATGATAATTTCCGCCATCAAAGCGGAGCTTTTGAGGGAGTCATGCGGGCTGCCTCACATTTTATGGATAACGGCATAGAGTTTATCATAAATTCATCCTTTACGCGCCGCAATCAAGAGGAAATCCCGCATGTCTATGAGCTTGCCAAATCCCTTGGCGCCACCGCCTGGTATATGTTTATGATAGTGCCTACAGGCAGAGGGCAGGACATCATGGATGAGCTAATTACTAAAGAGGACTATGAAAAAATCCTCAACTGGCACTATGATATGGAAAAAACCGAGGATACGTTCCTTGTCCGCCCAACATGTGCTCCTCATTACTATAGAATTGTACTTCAGAGGGCTAAACAAGACGGCGAAAAGATGAAACGCCGCTCGCTTAAGTTTTCTACCGGAGGCTCTAAGGGCTGTATTGCAGGGCAGTTGATTTGTCTGATTGACGTGGATGGAAACGTCCTTCCGTGCAGTTATTTCCACCTGCCTGCTGGAAATATACGGCATCAGTCGTTTAAGGATATATGGGAGAACTCCGCATTATTTAAAGATATGAGGGATTTTAAGAATTATAAGGGAAGGTGCGGCAACTGCGAATATCTGAACGTCTGCGGCGGATGCCGCGCCAGGGCATACTCAATGTGCGGCAATTATATGGAGGAGGAGCCGTTTTGTAGCCATATACCGGTTAAACCGGTTAAAACCCATGACGGAGGAACAATACACAATGAATGATACATTTTTACGGGCTTGCAAAGGGGAAAAAACCGATTATACACCGGTATGGATTATGAGACAGGCCGGGCGGTATCTGCCACAGTACAGGATGATACGTGCTGATATGGATTTTTTAACCCTATGTAAGACCCCGGAAAAGGCTGCGGAGGTTACCATGCAGCCGGTCAATATACTTTCTGTGGATGCAGCCATACTGTTTTCTGATATTTTAATTCCAGCAGAAAAAATGGGACTTAAACTCAGATTTCTTGAAAACAAGGGGCCCAGGTTTGGCAGCCCGGTAAGAACAATAAATGATGTTAAAAAGTTGCGAGTTATCACACCGGATGAGGATGTTCCCTATGTGCTGGAAACGATAAAAATCCTGCGCAATGAGTTAAAAGTGCCGTTGATAGGTTTTGCCGGAGCCCCATACACTCTTGCCACATATATGATAGAAGGGGGGAGCTCTAAGAACTTTCTTACCACAAAAAAATTAATGTATGCTGAGCCTGAAATATATACGTCTCTTATGGAAAAAGTGACAGAGACAACGATAGCCTATCTGTCGGCACAGGTACATGCCGGAGCTCAGGCAGTCCAACTGTTTGACTCATGGGCTGGGTCACTATCTCCCAGTGATTATAAAACCTACGCATTTCCTTATGCAGCGCGTGTTGTCAAGGCACTAAAACAAACTGGCGTGCCGGTGATTTACTTTGTAAATGATTGTGCTGGAATTGTAGATCTAGCAAGTGGTGCTGGCTCAGATGTTTTAGGGGTTTGCTGGCGTATTGACCTGAAAAAAGCAGTAAGTACACTAAAGGGTAGGGCATCTGTGCAGGGAAACATGGACCCATGCCTCCTATATTCACCAAAGTCCCTTATCGAGAAAGAGGCTGCAAAAATCCTTAAAAAAGGAGCCTCGGCAAGAGGACATATTTTTAATCTGGGACATGGGATTTTGCCGGACACTCCTGTAGATAACGTTAAATTTCTGGTTGATACAGTACATCAAAAAAGTACATGGAAACAACAGGCGTAATACTTATTAATATGGGGGGCCCTGAAAATTTAAGGGCTGTGAGACCTTTTTTGTATAATCTGTTTTCTGACAGGTTGATAATTAAGCTTGGGCCACAATTTTTACAAAAACCGATAGCGGCACTGATAGCAACCTTAAGAAACGACAAGGCAAAAGCGATGTATGCTAAAATCGGTGGTGGCTCTCCAATAGCTAAAATCACAGCCCTGCAGGCGGAAAAACTTGAAGCAGCACTTGCCGCATCAGGTGATGACCAGTACTCCTACAAAGTCTTTGTTGCTATGCGTTACACTGCGCCCTTTATAGAAGATACCCTGCAAAGGGCTGTTAGCTCAGGCATCAAACATTTTATAGCGTTAACTCTTTATCCGCACAACAGCCTTGCCACAACAGGCTCTGCGTATGCGGTTCTAAGGGCGGAGGTTGAGCGCTTAGGCGTTAGTTGCAGATATATCAACTCCTATGCCGATAACGAGCTCTATGTTAAAGCCCTGGCTGACAGCATGAAAGAAAAACTATCAGAATTTCAGGG
>JADFYB010000070.1 GCA_015233245.1 Nitrospirota bacterium
AGACGTGGATATCGTATAAGAGAGCCAACGAGGTGGATGCCATGAGACTGAGACCCCATCCTTATGAGTTTTTCCTCTACTATGATATTTAAATGATTTAGTGTGATACAAATTGGAGTAATAGGCGGCAGAGTCGCTAGTGACTGGCACCTTGAGGCCGCTCTTACGGCAGGGAAACTGATAGCTGAAAAGGGCGGCCTATTGGTGACAGGAGGCTTAACCGGCGTAATGGAGGCAGCCTCAAAGGGTGCAAAGTCAGCTGGGGGATTAACCATAGGGATTGTTCCTCAGGCCGATAAAAAATCTGCCAATAGTTTTGTAGATATTACTATAGCAACCGGACTCGGCATTGCAAGAAACTCCGTGATAGCTCACACAGCAGACGCACTCATTGCAATAGGCGGGGAGTATGGCACGCTTTCTGAAATAGCGTATGGGCTTCAACTGAAAAAACCTGTGGTTACGCTTAAGAGCTGGGACATTCCCGGAACTGTTACAGCAAAGGATGTTGATGAGGCCGTAAGTTTAGCCTTTAAGCTTGCTATCAGCACTTTGGCAACTGAGGAGGGCAATGGAGGACTATAAGCTACGTGTGTTTTGTACGGTTGCTGAGCTTAAGAGTTTTTCAAAGGCCTCAGAGATAATCCATCTGACTCAGCCTGCAGTCAGTGCCCAGATACAGGTCATTGAGGAATATTATGGCACAAAACTATTTGAAAGAACAACAAACAGCACATCTTTAACCCCTGCCGGAGAGATTCTCTACCGGTATGCTAAGGACATTTTGTCACTCTATGGAGATGCTGAAAAAAAGATATGCAAAATTACCGGTTTGACAAAGGGCAGCATCAGGGTAGGAGCAAGCCTTACGATAGGAAATTACCTTATTCCTCAGATTATTGCTGACTTCATAAAAATCAATCCGCGGGCACGAATTCATCTTAAAATCGGAAACACTAAAAAAGTAGTGGATATGATAAATTCCTCAAGCGTTGATATTGGATTTGTTGAGTCTGATATGAAGGGACAGAAATTTATTGTGGAAAAAGTTTATGATGATGAGCTTTTTTTTGTTGTCAGCAGCAGTCATGAGTTGTCGTCTAAGTCCTCGGTCTCTCTTGACACTATAATGAAAGAGCCTGTGATAGTAAGAGAGGAGGGGTCGGGTACAAGGTTAGCCATCGAGCAGTTTTTTATAAAAAAGGGCTTAAGCATGCAGAATCTTCGGGTGTTTCTTATAACAGACAGTGTTGAAGCGATAAAGGAATGTCTTTATGCTGGAGTAGGAGGCTCATTCCTGTCTAAGCTTGTGGTCCGCAGGGATGTAATTAACGGAGGCCTCAAAGCGTTAAAGGTACAAAATGAAAGAATTTTGAGAGATATGTCTCTCATTTACAGAAAAAAGAATATCTCATCACATGTTGTGGAGGAATTCCATAATTTTATAAAAAACTACAAGTACGGAGAACTCTACACAGAGGAATACAACGTTGCGCTCAAAAGAGGAGATTGCCACACCCCCTGCGGGGGTTCGCAATGACGGCGTGGGGCTGTACATGAACATCCCTCTCTGTCATTACGAGGAGCGTAGCGACGTCGTAATCTCCTCTTTAAATTATAGTTTAGATTGCAACTCGGTATAAAATGGCAAAGAAGACATTGGGGGATATTTATTGATGAGCGGTTTGCTTTTGCGCATACTTAAATGTTGTTTTTTAGTGATTCCAGTTGTTCTGACACTGTTTGTATTGGCAGATGAAACAGGAGCTCAGTTTACAGCAACAAAAGCCACTGTTAGAAATAAGGAAATTTCTGCAAAGCTTACAGAGGCACAAATGGCTTTGGATGAGAGGAAAAAAGCTAAGACTCTTACGCAAAAAGAGGAAATTAATTATCAACACTTGATAAACATTATCAGAACTAAGGCAGTTCGTAAAGAACAACGCGGAATGAGTCCACAGGAGACAGAGGAACTTTCCAAATCGCTTGATGTATTAATTATTGAAATCAAAACCCCTGTTGAATCAAAATAATCTCTAAAATCCTTTAATACGTACATCTTTATTTGTGGATAGTGCCATCCCATATTAATTTACCTTTTGGGGATACATCATCGATAAGACAACAGAGCCGCCGAAAACCAAAAATAAAACACCAAGGCTCATTGCAGGCGATATATGATAAATATCAAAAAAGTCCAACAGCATTTTTAACCCTACAAATACCAATATTAAGACTACAGAAATTTCTAAGTAACACACATAACGTTTAGCAGCAGCAAGCAGAAAGTACATAGAGCGCATACCGAGAATCGCAAATATATTGGACGTAACGATTAAAAACGGCACTTGTGTGATTGTTATAACGGCAGGCACAGAGTCAAAAGCAAACACTACATCAGCTACTACTAACGCCGTTAAACAAAGCATAAGAGGTGTAATATGGCGCTTTCCATTGTGTTTTATTATAAACTTGTTATCCTTAAGATACGGATAAACAGGCATCAGACGCTTTGCCGCCCTGACTGACCAATGATTCGTGTAATCGTGGATTTTTTCATCATCTTTGCCGATTTGATTATACATTTGCCAGGCTGACCATAAGACAAACAACGCAAATATGACATTGACCCATGCTCCCAGAAGCAACAATGACGTCCCTGCAAAAATAAAGATTACCCTAAGAATAATCGCTCCAATAATTCCAAAATTCAATACCCTTTGCTGATACCTGTCCTCTATAGTGAAACTACCAAATATAGCCATAAAAACAAACAGATTATCCACTGAAAGCGATTTTTCAAGAAAATAACCCGTCGTAAACAGTGAGGCATGAACGGTGCTTTCTGTAACAGCAATAAAACCCGCAAATAACAACGCCAGCAGTACCCAGATGACAGACCACACGGCAGCGCTTTTTACGCTGACTTGAGTGTCCTTTTTGTTGAAATGCATATCCACATAAAGAGAAATACCGGTAAAAACAACAAAAACCGAGATACTTAGCAAAGACACCTGAGTCACAAGGTTAGTCCGTCAATTTCTATATCTTGCGGTTCTGTAATCATCTGAAAAAGTTGCTTTATTTTATCTGCCTTTTCTAACTCCCCTGTATCCTGACACCATTTTGTTACACAACGCACAAGTTTTGAGATGCTGCCCCTGATTCGCTGTTTTACGGAGGGGGCATGGTGCAATAAATGCCCATCGTTTGGTAAAACAAAACATCCTCTTAACAAATCATGGATTTTAAGCAACAAAGCTAAAACCTCTTTAAAATCATCATCTGACGCTGCGCTGTTTACAGTACGATTTTTGTATAGCTCTTCCACCCGTTCGCTAAGATAGTTGAAAGCCCAAACATCTGTCCATACAAATTCCCGATTTAGTGAAACTTTTCCATCATGGTAAAGTATAAAGTTGTTATCCTCAGAATCCAGCATCTTACGAGTGCGATGAAGCGTTGTGTTAAAGGATGTTTTAGCCGCTTCACTATCAGAGTCCGGCCACAAAAACTCTGAGATTTTCTCTGCACTAACACCCTCCTCCTCAGAGAGAGCCAGTTCTTTAAGCAGCGCAAGTGGTTTTTGCTGCATTTTCCCCCTGGACTCTAATATCCTGCCGTCCTTTTCGATTTTAAATCGCCCAAATGTATATATTCTAACCGGATACGGCCAGTCATCTATCATATCGCCGCCCGGTGTCAGATTATGAAGCCTTATGATTTCTTTTATGTAGTCAGTTTGAATTCCTCTTTCCAGCGCTGTTTTACATAAGATATGGACATGTTTACGAAACGGAAGCATACCCTTCATTCCTGTAACTTTAGCTATCCTTACAAATTCCTCAATTTTTACCTCAAACCTCTGCAGGTCATTATTATTTACAGAAATAAGAGCTTCGATTTCTAATGAAAAATATGTAAAAAGTAAACTCCTCGCAGTAAGCCCAATTCTCTTAAGATGTTCTAAATAAAGCAGAGCCTTGTCATTATATCCAGCTTCTGCCAATAAACATATAAGTATAGATAAATGTACTCCCTGCATAAGTTGGCAGCCGTATTGTTCCGTATATTCTATGTTTTTCTCCCCATACTCAATCGCAGTGGAAAAGTTCCCTTTGGCATATGCAATCAAAGATGCCATCTGATAGTAGTAGAATCCATAGATTTGAATATCTCCCATGTAAGATATTATTTTTTGCATATAAACTTCTGCCATCTCATTGTTGCCCAGAGCAAGAAAACAGTAGATACCTAACCCTAAAAACATTGTATCCGTTAAGTGCAAACCAGTCTCATCAGCAATCTTAAGTCCCTCCTCAACAACTTTTAGCGTATCCTTGTATGAAGCTTTATACAATGTACACATACATTCACATCTCATACACATAAGTCTTAACAGAAGGTGTTTTTGGGTGTTTCTGTACACATGGTGTAACGTTTCTATAGTGTTACCAGCCTTATATACACTACCAGTCCATAGATAGTAAAGAGTGAGATTATAGCCAATATACATCCGTATTTCTGCATTTTTTGAGTGTAAAACTATATTGTCAGCCTCTTGTAACCAGTAATCAATGTCCTTGTGGTTTGGTTGGCGAAATATCAAAGCCGTAACAATACTTGCAACTACCTCTTCTTTAATTTCAACTGCGTCAGTGCTTCTATAGACCTCGATTAACTCCTCTTCAAACTCCTTAATCCAATGGTCAAGTGGATGGAAATTCCTCCACTCCATAACTAAAGCCTTTATTACTGCACACAGCGATAATATTTGTCCCTCGGATTCTTTTAACTTTTTAAATAAAAGGTAAACGGCTTCAAGTATTTTTCTGGCATCCTCAAGATTCAAGGAAAACTTGTTAATGCCACTCCAGTATAGCAGCCACGGCTGCTCCTGTAAAAACTCATCCGGTAAAGCCAAAAACCAGGCATCAATAATATTATATCTTCCGTCTGCTATCAAACCCTGCACACTTTTAAGCAAAAGCCGTTGAAGTCTGTCCCAATGTTTGATTTCTATAAGCAGTTGGATGCTGTGTTCAATGTATCCGGATTCTTCTAAAACATCGGCGGCTGACAAAGTTATCTCACGGACTTGTTGTCTATAATAAACCTGAGCTTGCCTTAACAGAAATTCTCTGTATAGTGCGTGATATCTGAATGTCACAGCATTGTTTGAATGTGTTGCTGTAAGAAAATACTCCCCCCTGTCACGTCTTAACAGCTTTTGGGTTAGAGTATATCCTGTCAGCGCTATTGCCATTTCTGCGGTAAACTCCGGAAAATATGCGGTTTTAAGCAGAAACTCCTGAACGTCGCTGTCTGCAGCTTCAAATACCTTCCCTGAAAAAAAATCGAATAACAGTCCTTGTGTAACTGCGCCTGTGTATTGGGCAGGATTTTTTTTAATCTGTTCAATGGTAAGTATCAAAGCGGCTACAAGGCCATCAGTATTATTATATATATCTTCAATCGTATCTTTTTCGAAGGTATGTTTTACGGTGTTTTTAATCAGCTCTGTCGTCTCTTTCAGTGTAAACCTCACATCGTTCCATTGGATTAGGCTGATACTTCTGTTTGCTTTCAATCTGATATAAAGCAGGTGGCGGCTCGTTTCTGCTTAACAGCACTACGTTTATACCACTAATCAGCAAAGATAATCCTTTAGCCATCACATCATGAAACATTGAATCTGAGGGTATATCATGACAATCGTCAAAGACAAGGATAAACGGAGTCTCAATCTCTGCAAACAATCTCTCAAAGTACGTTAGCGTAAAGGACACTATGTCTTTGATGTTATCTGATGTGAACCTCGGTAATAGTTGGGTTTTAATATGCGGCTTTAATGCCGTGCTCATATAATTAAAAAATGTCATAATATCAATATCGTTTTTATCAACATGATACCAAAGGTGAGGGATACGTCTGTTTTTGAGATAGCTTGCAGCTAACGTGGTTTTACCGGAACCTGTAGGGGCTGACATCCACACGATGGGAGTTTCCTCCATAGCTAAGTCAACTATATCAAAACACCTCCTGCGTTGAACTACATTGTGCAGCTCAGGAGGCGTTATCTTTGATAATTTGTCTGGCATAAGAGACGTTTAATCAATCATGTGCTCTAAGAAATTCCCTGACACAATTAATGTATTCGCTCTTCTGTTCAAGGTGAGGCATATGAGAAGAGTTGTTAAAAATTACCAGCTTTGCTCCGGGTATTTTACTGCTGTAATACGTACCTGTATTTGAAAACTTTTCCTCATATGCCCCAAAAGTCACAAGAACCGGGATGCTGAGTCCTTTTAATTTGTCAGTTATATCATAGTCTTTGAGATTTCCGGTAAAGTCAAAAATGCTTGTACCAACCATAGTGTTAAAAATTTCTTGATTCAGCCTTTCTAAACTTCTGTTAAAGCAATCCGGCCAGGGGTCTATGCGGCAGTAAAACTCCTTATAACAGACCGTCATAGCCTCTGTAAATTGCTCGTCTGTAAAAGTTTTCACAGACGATTCAGAGTGATTACCGCAAGTGCTAAGAATCATTTTAGAATCATCAGGCAGCATGGCTACAGCGCTCTTAATGTCTTCAGTCAGTCTTTTGCTGCTTAATAAAGGACTTGCAAGAACTAAACTTGCAACTCCCTGACATTTAGACATAAGCAAAGAGGGTACAACAAAAGTGGCCGCCCCCGAATGAGCCAGTATATGACTGGGTTTAAAGTTGAGTGCTTCACATACCTGAGCATATTCGCTGCCAAAATAATCAACGTTCCATCTGAAGGTATCGCTGGATTTATCTGAGTTTCCGCAACCAAATTGCTCATAAAAAATAACCGGACGTTCATCTGAAAGTGCGTTCAGAGGTTCAAGATAATCGTGTGAAAACCCAGGGCCTCCATGGACAACTATCAGAGGCAGCCCCGCAGTGTTTATTCCATAAATCTTATACCACACCCTGCCATGAGTGAGATTAACATATCCCTCCTGAGAGCCGCTTTCTTCTTTTAATATAGTTAATAATTCCATAATGACCTGCCGATAAATTTCTGTGAGTAAAGAATAACTCAGACAAGTTTATAACAGCACAGCCTGAGATGTTTTGTATTGTGCATAAACATTTAGAAAATGTCAACACGGATTTTGGTTTTACGGCGACTCTGTAAAACCAGATTAGACAAAAAATAAGACAGTAAAATCTAAGGGTACTTCGGGGGTGTTCCAGGGCGAAGAGCACTTTCTGACATTCCTAAAGCTGCTCCTCTGCTTTTTTGAGAAACTCCTCGATGTGCCTGTTGGTAGTTGTATCGTCATAGAGCACCATATCGAGCTGTTTTGAGTAAACTGTGAGTTTGCCGAGGGTTTCAAGTTTCTTTTCTAAATCTTGTTTATCATACTTAGACATAAAGGCATTTATGATGTCGCCGTTTATACGCACGTTGAAGTCAAGTTTTTTGAGTACCGTATCAAGAAACCGGACTCTTCTATATCTTCTGTCGGCAGTGGAGCCCCCCCCTTTGAAAAAGAAAGATACATAGTTATCGTTTACGTTATCACCGCAATATGCCTCCACGGTAGAGAGGTGATAGCCAAGCCTGAGTGCGAAGTTCATATATTCGCCTGAAATTATGGAGAAACTCTCTTCTGCGGTGTTTTTTATATCGTGTTCCGAAAGTGCCGCCGTATGGGCAATAGCGCCTAAAAACCCGTGTACATCGAAAGCCCGCGGCTCCGGCCACTTTATAGACCTCAGACCGTGAAGGTAGGCGTTAAAGGGAACTGATTTCACCTGATTCATTTGAATGCGTTTTGAGTTATTGTGCTCAATAGCACCGCCTAGGTCCATAAGGTAAATCTGCATGGGAATACCGGCTGAGAGTTTGTGAGACTGAACATCTGTGGCGGACATGGCAGTTATATCAAAAAGCTCTCGCATTGCCATTTCATGGCAGAATCGCGTTATGTCGTGAAGTGTATTACAGTTTTGGGCAGTAAATTTTGTGTCATGGGGGTTTACAAGATTAAGGGGCGAGATGAATTTTAAGACGCCCTCCAGTATTTTAAAAATACGCATTTCCGTTAAAGGCTCCACTCGTTTCTGGGCAAATTCCTTAAGTTCTGTCACGTGTCCGGCATAAATATTGCAATTTATGGCATCCACAGTTATCTCCATCCCATCCTCTATATCAGTCGTAGCGGTACGTGCATCGAGGATAGCCGGCACCTTGTATTCTCTTGCCAGTGTAGCCATGTGTCCTGTGGCAGAGCCCACGTCTGTAACTATGGCTGCTATACGGTTCATTATAACTACATACGCAGGTGAGGTGTGCCTTGCTACAACAATTGCGCCATCAGGCACCTTAATAAGGTCTTCGTTTTTTCTTACGATAAAAGCTTTACCGAATCCTATCCCTTTATATGCGCCCACCCCCTTATGTGTGATAAGCGTATAGCCTTTTATATTTGTGGGTACGGTTTTTGAAGGCTTTCTGGAGACTATCGCCAGAGGCCTTGACTGTAAAATAAAAATCCGGTCATTCTTATCAACTGCCCACTCTATGTCCTGAGGCGATTTAAAATGCTCCTCAAGGGTAGCGGCATACTGTGAAAGCATTTTTACCAGAGAATCACTAAGGCACGGGGTATCGTAGCTTGTTCCCTCGATGGTTATTTTACCATCAGATGAAAGCGTATAGGTTTCAGGTGAAACCGTGCCGTCTGCCACAGTGTCTCCAAGTCCCCTTACGGCATTGATTATAATCCGTCCTCCAGTCGGTTCATTGGGCTCCTGACCCATAGGGTCTCTGGAGTACATTACGCCTCCAGCCTTAGCATCCACCATCACAAACACTCCGACAGGCATGATCATGTCGTGTCGCCGGAAACCCTTTGTCTTGAAATAAAAGAGCGCTTGTGGATTAAACTGGCTAGCTACTACGTGTTTATATTTTTCGAGGATATTTTCAAAAGCTACATTTAAAAAAGTCGAGTACTGGCCGGCAAAGCTGAATTCGCCATCCTCCCCAATTGCGCTGCTCCGTACGGAGACTTTAACGTCTTTGCCTGCCTGTCTGTTGAGGTCTTCACAAGCTTTTTTTATCTCATTTTGAATGTCTGCCGGTATGTTGCCTTTTAAGATAATGTCTTTTATCTCATTGCTCATAGAGTTAAGCGCTTCTATATCGTTGACCGGCACAGAGGTGAGCCTTTCGCCTATTAGCTTCAGAAAATCGTTATGCTCCATAAATACTTTAAAAGCATAAGCGGTAATGGAAAATCCGTCCGGAGTGGGCAGTGATAGTTTGCTTCTTACCTCTCCGAGATTGGCAACTTTTGAGCCGGTTATATCGGCCATTTCCTTTGTGATTTCCTCTAAGGGTAGTACGTAGCCGGTTTTTATGATATGTCTTTGACCGGTAATCACATTGTTTATGTCTATGCTGATGGAGTCAAGTCTTTCGTTAAGTTCGGCATATTTGTTTTTAGAAATGTCGTTTAGATGTTTAATAAGATCGCACAGAGTTTCTGTGATGTTGTTTACACTGGTCTCTATATACCTTCTGTCAAAGAGAAACTCGCCTGAAAGCTTTTCCGACATGTCGGCCATAAGTTCCAGCGCTCTGTTATTACATGCAAGGAGGGATTTAAAGCTTTTGTATTTTTGTGAAAAAACAGTCTCATTTCGCCCGTCGGTCTTTTGGCCGTTGAGGCTTAACTCGTCTCTTCCCTTTTTACTGAAAATCTTAGAAATATACTGAAACAATTGTTATGTCTCCTCAAAGTACAGGCTAACCTCACATATAGAGTACCATTTAGAATAATAATGCGTCTATACATATGTTGAGGATTTGCTCTATTCCCCACTTTTTTAGCACCGCTTCTAAACCTCTAATTGTAACAAACTTATGACATTTCCTTAATATGTCGTGATGCCTCAATAGACAATCTATACGAAAGTGTCTAATGCGGCAGATGTTTTATTGTTCTTGATTTTTCTCTACCTTCAAGCGTTATAATAAGAACACAAATTTTATGAGAGCATACCTGGATTTTGAAAAACCACTTGAAGAGCTGGAGCTAAGAATTGCCGAGATGCAGGAGTTGCAGATTTCATCTAATGGCCTTAGTAACGGGACAGCTGATATATCGTCGTTAACTGAGACATTAGAGAACTTAAGAAAAGAGATATTTAAAAATCTCACCCCGTGGCAAAAATGTCAGCTTGCCCGTCATTCTGACAGACCATACACGATGGACTACATAAACAAAATTACCGATACTTTTATAGAGCTTCACGGCGACAGGAGGTATTCTGACGATCCTGCCATAGTGGGTGGTCTTGGCACTATAGGGGGCATCTCTGTGCTGATAGTGGGGCATCAAAAGGGGCGCGGCACAAAGGACAGAATCATCAGAAACTTTGGCCAGCCAAATCCGGAGGGTTACCGAAAGGCGCTCAGGCTCATGAAGCTTGCCAGGAGATTTGACATTCCAATTGTAACATTTATAGACACACCGGGAGCATACCCTGGAATTGGCGCTGAGGAGCGTGGACAGGCTGAGGCGATAGCTGTAAACCTTATGGAAATTTCGATGTTAGATGTGCCGATAATATCTATAGTAATAGGGGAGGGTGGCAGCGGAGGAGCATTGGCCTTAAGTGTGTCAGACCGGCTTGTGATGCTTGAGCATTCTATTTACTCGGTTATATCTCCGGAGGGTTGTGCCGCTATACTGTGGAATTCCCCTGACAAGGGGCTTAATCAGGAGGATTTTGCAAAAGCTGCTGAGGCGCTTAAACTAACGGCAAGTGACCTTTTAAATTTTAACATCATAGACACGATTTTACCAGAACCACCCGGAGGCGCCCATGCTGACCCCGACAAAGCGGCTATAACTGTAAAAAACTATATAATCGAAACCATAAAATACCTGAGAAAAATCCCCCGCAAGCAGTTGTTAAAAAGCAGACAAAAAAAACTTAGAAACATCGGCTCTTTTACAGAGACAAAACCCTAACGATTATCGTTAAGCGCATCTTTTAAGTTACTTAAATCAGGCTTGTGTTTATCAGAGGATGCCTCGTCAATTGGGGATTTGCGAGTAAGTTTAACATCAAAGCCCATCGCCATAGTAACAATTTCCTTGCCCTGTGTTTTAACAGTCAAAATTGCCGATTTCACCTCCTCCTGGTAATTAAAACAAGGCCACAGAGAGACTAATAAAAATGCTGGCGCTATCAGATGATGGTATTTGTTTGGAACGGCTCCCTTGGTTAAATCAAAAATCACGTTTCTTATAAACGCAAGTGCATATATAACGGCAGCCACGACAAACATACCGCTTGTTGCAAACCAAAAAATAAATGTAAGTGCGGCACGTGCCGTTAAGCCCTCGTCATCAGCATCTTTTAACTTATCAACTATTGTAAATTTTTCAAAAGGATGTGCTGCAATGTCTGGGAATCTGAAAATCCAGTAAATAATACAAATAAGCCATAAAAAAAACAACGCCTCACCAATACGAAACCTGTTTTCATAAACACGGTCAAAAAAAGTTCTCTTTTTCATCAACCCTCCTCCATCTCTTTTTATGCAAGCTCGGCAAATTGCTCAAGCAAAGTGTCCTCAGTAAATGGCTCATCCAGTGGAAGGTACAACGTTTTCCATATTTTAAGGCAATCCTCTGGTTCTAAATCATCCGGCATAATCCCTTTTGATATTTCATAGAAATAATTATACCTGACCTCAAACCCCTCGTATATGAACCAATGAATTTCAGAGTCATCAAAGATTTTATTAATCTCGCCAATCGCCTCAATTACCATGATGTGAAGTCTGCTCTTTTGAAAATATGCGCCTCCCGGGTAAGTCAAAAGCAGTTTTTCTCTGTGTCTCTTAATGTAGTCAAAAAACTGGTTTCTCTCCACAAGATCAACCAAAGCGGAGCCCACTCTGTGCAAGTCCTCTATCATTACCTGAATTGCGTCAGCCTCATCAAAAATACTGCCGGATTTCATAAAAGACAGTGATTTTTCATTGTTTCCAACAACATAGAAAGTCAGAGTGTCTGCAAATTCCCCCTTTACTACAAAACTATCTATGTCATTAATAGGATTTTGCGGATTAATCACATATGGTACCTCAAGGGTTCGCAGACGTTGCGCATCTTCATTATCGGGACGTAACAGCTTGTTCAGGAAACTGAAGTGATTCCCAAAATTCTGATCTACCAACACGATTGTCTTTTTGCTATTTTTTGACAGAATGGATAACTTTTTAAAATAGTAGTTGTGAAACATGGATTCATAAAAGCGGTTACACATCTGTAAGAAGAGGTTGGTAAACGCGATGCTTTTTTCTCTGGCATAAGATTTTTTTGCATATAGTGGAAAAGTCTGCTCTATATGCTCCATGTTACAGAGGTCTGTGACCTCTCTGACTCTGTTATGCAGAGCTTTACTTATATCCATCAGTTTTTTGTACTGCACCTCATCAAAATCACTTACTTTATCTATGTTTGTGATGTCGTCTTCTATGCTGTTGATTTTTTTACTAAGCGGTTCGATAAACGATGTTGCAATGGTTTTATCCCACCACTGCAAATGCTCAATAAGCGGAATAAAAAACAACTCCATGGAGCTTTTCAAATCCTTTATAAACTGGGCCTTATCTATATACTCTGCGGCGCTTTCGCTACCCTTGCTTAATAATGATTTTGCAGAGGTACCAACGCCTCCGACAGCATCAGAGACACGCCTCTTTTTCATGTTGGGCAGAAAGAAGCTCTTTACCGTAGTGTTTTGAATATCCGTTCGTCTCACGTCAAGACCAATGTCGTCAAAGTATTCCTTAAACTTACTTCTGGCATTGTCGAGGTTATCCAGCATGTGTGCCTTGATTTCGTACATTTTTTCGCCTATTTCGTTTGTTTTCATGGTAAATTCGGTATCGCGAAGATAGTTAAAGTCATAACGGGAGGCAAACATTCTGGAAAGTTCCCGCTCATAGAGCGTATATAAGTTGTTATAGTCCATTTTTTGATTCCAGATAGTTACCACCTGTTCTTTTGTATGTTTAATTTTGTCGTGGTATTTTTTATATTTATCAAGCTTTTTGACTTGCTCCTCGATACTGGTTTTTTTCTCAGCCTCTTCTTTTCCCACGCTAAGCACAAGGGTAATCAGGGCATTTACCTCATCCACTACTTTTCTCAGATTTCTGATAGTATATTCCTTCTGAAGCTGCTTTGCCACTGTCTTAATGACATATACGAGTTCCTCAAACCCTGACTCCGTCCATGCGGCAGTGTCATTGTTTTTGAAATACTGTGAGGCTGCGTTGGTTTCTACCTGAACGATGGGTGCATCTTTTAAGCTTGCGTAGGGTCGTATAAGTTTTTCAAATTCCTCCTTAAAACTATCCAGCCGCGTCTCTACCGTATCGGCAGTATCTTTGCCCAGTGAGCTATCAACAACAGCTCCTTTGCAGGTTTGAACAAATATGATTTTCTGGTCGGCATCCATTATCTTGTTCAGGATTTTGCGGTCGGTTTCTTTCATTGGGCTTCGTATGGAGGACAGATAAACGATTAAATCTGCCTGAGGCAGAAACTCTCTCAGAGTTAAATCCTCATGCTCTTTAAGCCCGTAGGCATCAAGTCCAGGCGTATCTGCTAACTCTATGTTGTCACCCAGTATAAAGGAGGGAAGCCCCAGTTTTATATACTTAATGCTATACTTGTTGCCCGGGTTTTCGTCCTCAGAGCTATACCTCCAGATGGATTCGCTTAATACGTCATCTCCCGTTTTTTTAACCTTTTTTCGTCCTCAAACATGATTTCAAGCGTAGGCTCTTTGGCTTTAGAGCAGAACACCAGCATATTTGTTGTAGCCTTACTCTGTTCCTTTAGTATCTTAGTTCCTGTACCAAGCAAAATGTTTAACACAGATGACTTCCCTGAGCTTGTTATGCCGACAAGTCCGCTTTTTATCGTGTGGATAGAAAAGGTGCTGAGATTCTGTTCTAAATTGTAGGTTCTGTGTGTGAACTGAGGATGATTCAACGCTTTTAGTTCTGATAGTATTTTAAAAATATCAGTTAAGAAATTATATATTTTACTCTCATCGTTTGCCACGTCTAAATCCCTTATAAACTCTTGTTTTATCAGGAATGTGAGGAGCTTTCAAACAGTTTCTCTAACCCTTTCAATGTATCCCTGAGTTCTTTTTTATTGTTTTGTACTCTTTCGGCTAAAAGGTCGGCACTTCTTAATTCGCTTTCAAATACGGCCTTAAGCAAAGTCAACATTATCATCTTGTTTGTTGAAAGCAACGCTTCTATTCTATTTATTTCCGTTTTCACAGACTCGTTTAAGGAATCATCGGTCATGGATTTTTTGCTTTGCAGAACTTCTGTTAGCTGATCTTCTACGGATTTTGCAAGCGAATCAATTGTCTTAAGGATCCTTGCCTCTAACTGCGATGCCGCTTCATTCATAACAGTTTTAAGCTGTGCTGAGACTGTCTCTGAAATATGGGCTGACAGTGTTGAAAGTATATTTTTTGTTACTATATCAATGTAGTAATCGTTACTCATGTGTTACCTCAAATCTCCGTGGCGTATTGATTTGCTTTTATGTATAAATACTAGTGTAAGTATGAATTTTTACATGAAAAAATGTCAAGAACCGGTTATCCCACGAATCTACCATCAAAATAAATCGTAATGTAAATTTTTGGAATTTTGAAGATCAGTTGTAAGTATAATGAATTTTACGCAGCAGTTTCCATACACCCCAACAATACATAAACCTTCTAAAAACCCTATAATTTTTCATAAAAGGCGCATCTCTCCTCTTAAGTGGTAAAAATAGAGTGAATTGAGCAAGAGATAAGAAATAAGGGTATAACTATTTTATCTGTTAATTCATTAATGGTTTTATGTAAAACTGAACCATATTCAGCTCTGCACCAATTTGATTTTCCATAATTTTTACTCAGGCGAAACTAAACCTGGATTACGTTTAATGGAATTTAGATTACGGGCAGCATCGGCATAATCGGGTTGATATTTTAACGCTGTCTTAAATTCTGACTCGGCATCATCTATAAGACCCTGTTTTAAATAAAGTGCACCTAAGTTGTTATGAGCCACTGCAAAGGCTGGGG
>JADFYB010000285.1 GCA_015233245.1 Nitrospirota bacterium
TTTGGATTCCATTACAGTCCACGTATAGTTTGAATCAAACACTGTAGCCTCAGGGTTAGGAAGTATTTTTAGTATTTCAGCTCCGGGAGGCTCAATTATCAGATCTTTCCCCTGATGTAAGAAGTAATCTATTACCTGTCCTGTCAGTGTGTCCATTAGCCATGCGGTTATTCTGTATCTGTTGGGCAAAAGCCTGGGATTCTCTATTTGGCAAAGAAGCTCCACTGTGCCGGGACATATCTCTATCCCTGCTCTTTCAGAATTAAACGACAAAAAGTCCACCCCGTAGTGGTTTCCTACCTTTACAATGAGATATGACCTGGGAAATCCTGCAGGCAGAGTGCATCTTACAAGGAGATTAATATCGTCTCCAAACGGTACCGACTCCACTGGATTACGGTGTGCATCGGTGGGAGTAACGGTGATTGTTTTATTTTGGGCACCGCTGTCTTTAGACGATGTGCCGCTTACAAGGCTATAGTATAGATTTATTGCGTTGTCAGCGCTTGTAAGAGCTGCCGCTTCGCCCTTTGAAAGCACAAGCACACGGTTACAGAGTCTGGCAACCTGCCTGACGTTGTGGCTGATAAAAACCACGGTTTTTCCATTTGCTATCAACTCGTGCATTTTAGAAATACACTTTACCTGAAAACCGGCATCCCCGACACTTAACACCTCATCTATCAGTAAAATATCAGCATCCACGTGGGTGGCAACGGCAAACCCAAGACGGGCAAACATACCGCTTGAATAGTGCCTGAGCGGGGTTTCCAAAAAGCCGGAAAGAGCGGAAAACTCCACAATGCTCTCAAACCTGCGGTCTATCTCCCGTCTTTTCATACCGAGTATTGCGCCGTTAAGGTAAATGTTCTCTCTGCCGGTCAGATCCGGATGAAACCCAGCGCCAAGCTCAATAAGCGCAGCAAGTCTCCCTGAGACTTTTATAGCTCCAGTGTTAGGCACAAGTATTTTGGCAATCAGTTTTAATAAGGTGCTCTTACCGGCTCCGTTTGGCCCTATTATGCCAAAGGCCTCACCACGTGTGACGTCAAATGATATGTCCTTAAGCGCCCAAAACTCCCCCAGCCGCAGCCGGCTGTCCCGCAAAAAGAAACTCTTTAAAGCGCTCGGCAGCAAATCCCTCAGCGAGTTAAACCTCTCACCCTTTTTGAAACTCTTACTCACATTAGTGCATGCTAACGCCGTATCAGACATACTATAAAATCTCCGAAAAGAAGGACTCGGCTTTGTGGAAAACCCTAAGGCCTATAAAGAAAATCCCTGCCGACCACAAAGCACAATATGAAAACCAAATCGGATCGGGACTCTGCTTATATACGCACACACGGCTTATACACTCTAAAATACTCCCAACCGGATTTAGTAATAAAATGCGTTCCCATTTTCCAAACATGGAGGCATCATAAAACACCGGCGTAAAAAATATACCAAACGCTAACACCACCTCAACTATGTACTTTACATCTCTGAAAAACAAGTTAGCACACGATAAAAGCAGCCCCGCGCCCACTATAAACATTATATACAATATGAGTAAAACCGGAAACCACAGAGTGTGGACACTTATCCCACCCCCTGTCACTGCAAAAATAAACATAATTACTAGCAGTGGGATAAAGAAATCGAAAAGATTTACCAAAACCGAGGACAGGGGAAGTATCTCCCGAGGAAAGTATATGTGGACAATGAGCCTTCCGTTTTGGATAAGGCTGTTTGTGGCAAACCGGATTGAGTTTATGAATAACGACCAGTGGATGGATTTAATTGCCATAGCAGCAAGCCCCTGAAATTGCAGAGGTTTACCGGCAGTAAGAGAGAAGGCGGCTTTGACGACAAATCCTGAGGCCACAATTACCATAGGCAGAAAAAACGCCCACAGAAAACCCATCACAGACTGCTTGTACCGGATTTTTATATCTCTCAGCGTAAGCATGTAAAGAAGCTCTCTGTATTGAAGTATTTCTTTGAACATACGGTAGGTGCTCAGCAATTAAGTTGAGGTTTCTTCATGCCTGATACGTGTCGGACAGTTTATTTTCGATTGCGTAGCGTACCAGCTCGGCATTATTTTTCAACTGAAGCTTTTCCAGAATGTTGCCCCTGTAAGTGTTGATAGTTCTTACGCTTAATGACAGCATTTGGGCAATCTCCCTCGGAGTTTTCCCTGACACTATCATGCCCATCACGTGGAACTCTCTGTTGGTCAGATACTTGTGTAGCGGCTTATCCGTTTTGCTGTCAAGTTCGTATGCGAGTTTTTCCGCAAGTGTTGCAGTTATATACTTGCCGCCGGATGCTATTTTCTTTATAGCCTTTAGCAGTTCCTCAGGCATTGCTTTTTTTGTCAAATAGCCCGAAGCCCCCAGTTTTAACGATTGAATGGCGTACTCCTCCTCCGGATACATACTGAGAATGAGAACAGGCAGGTCGGGATAGTCATGTTTGATCTGTTCCAATGTAAGAAGTCCGCTCTTATCGGGCAGAGAAATATCCAAAATAACGATACTGAACTGGAACTTTTTTAATTGTGCGATTGCCTCCTTAGAGGTTCTGGCCTCGATAATTGTCTCTATGGCCGGTTGTCTGTGGAGAATCTTTATGATTCCCTCTCTTACAATAGGATGGTCGTCAACTAACAGAATATTTATCATTGTTCAATAGAGCTGCCGGGAATAAGCAGCTTTACAACAGTGCCCTTATTTGTTTTTCCTTTAATCTCCATTTGCCATCCAAACAAAGCTACACGCTCTCTCATTCCCATAAGTCCAAGGGAATTATGGTCAAATACCTTTTGCCGTTCTATTCCAACACCATCGTCAACTACTTTTACAACAAGCCCGTTATCATTATTATACATGAACACGGTAACTTTATTTGCATTT
>JADFYB010000286.1 GCA_015233245.1 Nitrospirota bacterium
TGGCCTCAAAGCAGCCCTCATTACCGGATGTGTCAGTTATGATCAGGTAGGGCTCTCCCAGGATGTATGAATCAAGATATGCCTGCATATCTGCCGCGGCACTTCGCGCTCCGTACTGAACTGTCCGAACTTTGGCCTTTTCCCTTTGTCCCAAAAAAGCCGGCACGGCTATCGCCGTTAAAATCCCTATAATTGCTATTACTATCAGAAGTTCTATCAATGTGAAACCATTGCCGGCTGATCTAAAACTAATCTCTTCAGCTCCTTTTGATTTATCACCCTTTGTATGAAACATTATCAATCCTCCCGTATGCGCTTATATAGTCGCCGGTCTCATCTAGCCAGTTTATCATTGTAACACATCTTTTTATAAGCATTATATATGCCAGTTAAGAAAAGTTAAAAATAATCACGTCTTAACTAAAATAAACAGTAATAAATATCGTCAAATAGTGTCAGTCAATGACATAATCTGTCATGGTTATACAAATTAGTACAAAATTCTGAATATGATAAAATTCTCCAATTTTTTCTTATATTTACAATTTGTTTAAAATTCTTGTACTATAAATCAAAGTCAGGGGCAGGGTTTGACTATCTTAGATGAGAGATGTCTTTAGCGGGGATATAAAATGGCTAAAACGCTGTATAGTTGTGAGCAAGCGACAGACAGTGTATTAAAAGACAAGCGGGTTGTCATTATAGATGATTTCAAGGAGTTCAGAGATAGTTTAAGAAGGACGTTGTTAGGTCTTGGCGCACGTTTGGTAGATACAGCCGAGGAGGCAAATGACGCAATAAGCAAAATTTCCCGCGTTCCCTATGACATAATCCTCTGCGACTATAACCTTGGAGAGGGCAAAAAGGACGGTCAACAGATATTTGAAGAGCTGTCATATAAAAAAAAGATAGGTTATTCCTCTATGTTTATAATGATAACGGCTGAAAACACCTTGAAGATGGTCATGGGTGTGATGGATTACCAACCGGACGGGTATTTGGTAAAGCCATTTACTACCTCAGACCTTGTACAGCGCATTAAAGCTGCAGACGAAAAAAAACAGTTGTTTTCTGACATTGACAGAGCCATGATGTATAAGGATTACTTAGGTGCATTAGCAGCATGTGATGAGTTAATGAATCACTATCCAAAGTATCTCATTGATATTTTAAAGGTCAAAGGTGATATCTTTATGTTAAGCAGTGATTATAAGAGCGCTGAAAATGTGTATTCAATGATTCTAAAGAAGTACAGACTGGTGTGGGCGGAGTTTAATATGGGTAGGGTTTATTTCTATACTAGAAGGTTTATGGATGCCCGCAATACCTTTAGAACATTAATTGATGAAAACGATATGTTTATACCAGCTTACGACTGGCTTGCGCGAACTCTGGAGGAGCTGGGAGACAAAAAAGGCGCTCAGGGTATTTTAGAAGAGGCCGTAAGCATATCACCAAGGGCGATATTCAGGCAGCGGGCGCTTGGCAACGTCTCCTTTAAGAATAAAGATTTTGATACGGCTGAGACATCTTTTAAACAAGCCGTTAAACTTGGGAAAACCTCAGTATTTAAGGAATCCACTGATTACACACAACTTGCCAAAGTGTTTATTAAGAAACATGATACCACTCATGCACTTTCTTTGATAGAGGAGGTCAGGGCTGACTTTTCTGACAGTGACGACGTTTTGCTTCAGGCAACACTCATCGAGGGCCACATATACGCTGAAACCGACCGGCATGAGAAAGCTATAGAGTCTTTAAACGAGGCTGAAAGAATCATGAAAAAACTTGAAGGCAAAGTGTCCCCTGAACTGGCCATTGACCTGTCGGAGACGTATATTAAATTTGGTGAAAAAGAAAAAGGCATGGAATTATTAAAATACGTCGTTATGAACAACCACTCTGACAATAGCGTAATAAACAGAGTTCAGGAGACATTCCGTGGTTTGGGTATGGCCGATGAGGGAATTGATTTTGTAGCGCAGACGAAAGCTGAGATTATCGGAATTAATAATAAGGGAGTTGATTTAATTAATAAAGGAATGCTGCCAGAGGCGATAGCTTTGTTTGAAAAAGCAGCTGACGGATTGCCTTCAAACTTCATTATAAACCTAAATGCGCTTAGGGCAATAGTTGGATGCCTGCTTAAAAATGGGCGTGATGACCGATACCTGTATAAATGTGAAAAATACATCGAGCGGATAAATGATATTGATCCTAACAACATGAAATTCCTGCAGCTCATTGACAAATATAACACTGTCAAGTGTCTTGAAAGCAGCGCACCTGAGGGGTATGCTTAACCTGTCATATACCTTTATCACCTGTTATCGTGGCTGTCCTTTAATATTTTATAAACATAGGAAAGACTGTATCCGGTTTTACGGCAAAGGTCTCTGTGGTTTATGCCTGTAAAGTTATTTTGAATAAATTTACGTTTGGCATTTTTGATTATCTGATCTTTGCCAGGAATATAAATCAACTGTTTGGAAAAATGATCCAAAATTAAGAGCATATTTTCCATACCGATAAGCTCTGCTATTTCTCGCAGATTTTCAGGCAAATTCTCAATTTGTATAGAATTTACCCAGTCTGACTCACAGTTACTCATGTATTTAACAACTCAGCCGCTCTGTGATTACTGCACCAAAAACAGTTACCCGCATTTCTGTCCTGACGCACTATACAGGCTGATATGTCAACGTGGTCATGGTGTATTATGCAAAACATGTTTATTGCTCTAAGAGGCTGACCCCTAAGCCTGAAATTATCATTACTGAAATCATCTTTAACGGTGTTCTCTTTATAGGATTGCAGACGTCTTATCCCGTTTTTATTAACTTTACCAGAATTCCTCATTTTTTCAACTTTCTCCTTCTCTT
>JADFYB010000287.1 GCA_015233245.1 Nitrospirota bacterium
AAGAGAAGGAGAAAGTTGAAAAAATGAGGAATTCTGGTAAAGTTAATAAAAACGGAATAAGACGTCTGCAATCCTATAAAGAGAAAACCGTTAAAGATGATTTCATTAATGATAATTTCAGTCTTAGGGGGCAGCCTCTTAGAGCAATAAACATGTTTTGCATAATACACCATGACCATGTTGACATATCTGCCTGTATAGTGCGTCAGTACAGAGATTCAGGTAACTGTTTTTGGTGCAGTAATCACAGAGCGGCTGAGTTGTTACATGAGTAACTGTGAGTCAGACTGGGTAAACTCTATACAAATTGAGAATTTGCCTGAAAATCTGCGAGACATAGCAGAGCTTATTGGCATGGAAAATATGCTCTTAATTTTGGATCATTTTTCCAAACAGTTGATTTATATTCCTGGCAAAGATCAGATAATCAAAAATGCCAAACGTAAATTTATTCAAAATAACTTTACAGGCATAAACCACAGAGACCTTTGCCGTAAAACCGGATACAGTCTTTCCTATGTTTATAAAATATTAAAGGACAGCCACGATAACAGGTGATAAAGGTATATGACAGGTTAAGCATACCCCTCAGGTGCGCTGCTTTCAAGACACTTGACAGTGTTATATTTGTCAATGAGCTGCAGGAATTTCATGTTGTTAGGATCAATATCATTTATCCGCTCGATGTATTTTTCACATTTATACAGGTATCGGTCATCACGCCCATTTTTAAGCAGGCATCCAACTATTGCCCTAAGCGCATTTAGGTTTATAATGAAGTTTGAAGGCAATCCGTCAGCTGCTTTTTCAAACAAAGCTATCGCCTCTGGCAGCATTCCTTTATTAATTAAATCAACTCCCTTATTATTAATTCCGATAATCTCAGCTTTCGTCTGCGCTACAAAATCAATTCCCTCATCGGCCATACCCAAACCACGGAATGTCTCCTGAACTCTGTTTATTACGCTATTGTCAGAGTGGTTGTTCATAACGACGTATTTTAATAATTCCATGCCTTTTTCTTTTTCACCAAATTTAATATACGTCTCCGACAGGTCAATGGCCAGTTCAGGGGACACTTTGCCTTCAAGTTTTTTCATGATTCTTTCAGCCTCGTTTAAAGACTCTATAGCTTTCTCATGCCGGTCGGTTTCAGCGTATATGTGGCCCTCGATGAGTGTTGCCTGAAGCAAAACGTCGTCACTGTCAGAAAAGTCAGCCCTGACCTCCTCTATCAAAGAAAGTGCATGAGTGGTATCATGTTTCTTAATAAACACTTTGGCAAGTTGTGTGTAATCAGTGGATTCCTTAAATACTGAGGTTTTCCCAAGTTTAACGGCTTGTTTAAAAGATGTCTCAGCCGTATCAAAATCTTTATTCTTAAAGGAGACGTTGCCAAGCGCCCGCTGCCTGAATATCGCCCTTGGTGATATGCTTACGGCCTCTTCTAAAATACCCTGAGCGCCTTTTTTGTCTCCCAGCTCCTCCAGAGTTCGCGCAAGCCAGTCGTAAGCTGGTATAAACATATCGTTTTCATCAATTAATGTTCTAAAGGTATTGCGGGCATCCATAAACCTTCTCGTATAGAAATAAACCCTTCCCATATTAAACTCCGCCCACACCAGTCTGTACTTTTTCAGAACCATTTGATACACATTCTCAGCGCTTTTGTAATCACTACTCAACATAAAGATATCACTTTTGACCTTTAAAATATCTATGAGATATTTTGGATGCTGATTCATTAACTCATCACACGCTTTCAGCGCGTCTAAGTAATCCTTATACATCACGGCTCTATCAATGTCAGAAAATAACTGTTTTTTTTCGTCTGTGGCTTTTATGCGCAGCACAAGGTCTGATGTAGTGAAGGGCTTCACCAAATACCCGTCCGGCTGGTAATCCATCACACCCATGACCATCTTTAGGGTGTTTTCAGCCGTTATCATTATAAACATAGAGGAATAACCTATCTTTTTCTTATATGACAATTCCTCAAATATCTGTTGGCCGTCCTTTTTGTCTTCTCCAAGATTATAGTCGCAGAGGATTATGTCATAAGGAACGCGGCAAATTTTGCTTATCGCATCATTTGCCTCCTCGCATGTATCTACAGAACGTGCGCCGAGACCTAACAGAGTTCTCCTTAAGCTCTCCCTGAACTCCTTGAAGTCGTCTATAATTACAATCCGTTTGTCCTTTAATACACTGTCTGTCGCTTGCTCACGATTATACAGCGTTTTAGCCATTTTATATCCCCGCTAAAGACATCTCTCATCTAAGATAGTCAAACCCTGCCCCTGACTTTGATTTATAGTACAAGAATTTTAAACAAATTGTAAATATAAGAAAAAATTGGAGAATTTTATCATATTCAGAATTTTGTACTAATTTGTATAACCATGACAGATTATGTCATTGACTGACACTATTTGACGATATTTATTACTGTTTATTTTAGTTAAGACGTGATTATTTTTAACTTTTCTTAACTGGCATATATAATGCTTATAAAAAGATGTGTTACAATGATAAACTGGCTAGGTGAGACCGGCGACTATATAAGCGCAGACAGGGAGGATTGATAATGTTTTATACACAGGGTGATAAATTAAAAGGAGCTGAGGGGATTAGTTTTAAATCAGCCGTCAGTGGTTTCACATTGATAGAACTTCTGATAGTTATAGCAATTATAGGGATTTTAACGGCAATAGCCGTGCCGGCTTTTTTGGGACAAAGGGAAAAGGCAAAAGTTCGGACAGTTCAGTACGGAGCGCGAAGTGCAGCAGCAGATATGCAGGCATATCTTGATTCTTACATACTTGGGGAGCCCTACCTGATCATAACTGACACATCCGGTAATGAGGGCTGCTTTGAGGCCA
>JADFYB010000071.1 GCA_015233245.1 Nitrospirota bacterium
TGAATAAACTGAAAATCAGGGGTAATGCCGAACTTGTAAGATATGCAATGGAAAATAACCTCATAGGCAAGTATTAACTATCTAAAACGGAGAAATAGCTCTCAGCTTTCTGACAATGGATGTGACAGCCTCTGTGGCTTTGTCTATTTCAGATGTGGTGTTGTAGCGGCTCAGGGATAGTCTCAGGGAGCCATGTATAGCAGTTGGCGGGACACTCATAGCTCTAAGTACGCGGCTGGGCTCAGATGACCCAGATGAACAGGCAGAACCAGTTGAGACACAGATATTTTGCATGTCAAGCATCATAAGTATAGCCTCGCCGTCAATAAATTCGAAACTTATGTTGGTAGTGTTAGGGAGACGGTTTTCCTTATCTCCGTTAATTATGCTGCCTGGAAGGTTGTTTATAAGTGTATTTTCAATTTTATTGCGTAACTGTGCAAGGTAAGCCGCCTCTTTGAAAACCAGGCTTTCCGCCAGTTGGCAGGCTTTGCCAAGACCCACTATGGAGGCCGCGTTTTCTGTGCCGGCACGTCTGCCGTTTTCCTGGTGTCCTCCAATTATTAGTGGATAATATGGCAGTCCCTCCCTCACATAAAGAGCCCCTATTCCTTTTGGCGCATGAAGCTTATGCCCGGAAAGAGAAAGCATATCCACGTTTAGTTCCTTAACATTTATCGGAATTTTTCCAACAGCTTGTACAGCATCGGTGTGAAAAATTATTCCGGTTCCTTTTAGAAGCTCCCCGATTTCTTTAATTGGAAATACAACTCCGGTTTCATTATTAGCATACATAACGGACACAAGTGCCGTGTCAGGTAAAAGAGCGTTCTCTAAATCTTGCATACTTAACCTGCCGCTTGTGTCAACCGGTAAATATGATACTCTGTACCCATGGCTTTCCATTAAGACACAGTATTTATACACGGCAGGATGTTCTACGATTGTTGTAATTATATGTTTTTTCAGAGGGTTAGCATTTAATGCGCACGCTATTGCGGTGTTATCGCTTTCAGTGCCGCAGCTTGTAAAAATTATCTCCTCAGATTTAGCTCCAATTAAAGAGGCGACCTGTGAGCGAGCCTGCTCTATGGCTGATAAGACACGGTTACCAAAAGAGTAGGCACTTGAGGGATTCCCGTAGTTTACGTCTAACCACGGTGACATGGCCTCCTTAACCTCCGGGGCCACCATCGTGGTTGCATTATTGTCCAGATATATAAACTCCAAACGAGCGGCTCTACTTAGAGAAGATATCCCTTATATTTTTCTTAAGATTACGAACTGTTTCGCTGACACTACTCTGTGATTGCTTAACCGCAGGTGGAACTTTTTCCTCAAGGGCATCAGTCAGATCCATGTACATATTAAAAGTTCTCCTGATAAACACCAGCATCCAGTCAAACATAGTCATCATGATAAGAAACAAAGCTGCCATTAGCAAAAACAACACTATCAGATACCAGTGATTTATTTTAAGCAGCTCGGCAAATGTATCAGCGCCAATGTCTCCCCAGGTGAGAAACGTCTTAGACCACTCATCGTGGAAAAAATCAGCATATATGGCTGCTCCAGCCATCAAGCCTGCAATGGCAGGAATAGCATCAAGTGAGCCCTCACCCAGAGCTCCTACAGCCGTCCCAGGACAAAAACCCATTATAGCAATAGCAGCGCCAAACATCAAACCACCGACTATCTGAGGGATTATGACAGTTTTAGGTACATGGAGCTCTATAATTCCCATATCGGTTAACATATACACCAGTAGCATGGAAACCATTAGAATAGGAGTGCCAAGACGAAACACAGTAAAGTCCTGAAGCCTGAAAAGCCCGCTCACCGTATCATATCTGCAGAGTCTTCCCTTTTGCAGAACCACGCCAAACAGAAGACCAATAATTAACCCTCCGTAAAGACTCGACGCACCCCGTACAGCTTCAATCGTAGATGGGTCAAATATATCCGCTAATCTTTTTAGAAATTCATTTAAAGATACAAGCTCAAGCATGTTACTCCTTCTTTACCGCTACAATTCCGCCCCTGTAAAAGAGAAACGTTGTCAGCACTCCTCCAACCCACAGGGAGATCATAAATATAAACCCGGAGGGCACCAATTGAATTGCGCCGGAAATTAAAAGGCCGCTTACGCACCCGCCTGCAATCCTTGCCGCAAATCCCATCACTATTCCTGCCAAAAACACCCACACCCACCGCTTAAACATTGAAGGACCCTTAGATTGCCTCCACATATCCGGCACTTTCATCCATTTAAATTCCCCTGAGTATCTTGCCGAGAGGAAACTCCCTAAAATCACTCCAAGAATCAGAGCCATAGTCCAGTCAATCTTCGGTTGGTAAATGCTCCAGTACTCTACGTTGTCAATGTGGGCAGGATTAATCAAATATTCCGTAATAGCAGACATAACGGTAAGACCGCGGGTAATCCCTATTGGTCTTTCTGATAAATAAAAGGAGAAAACCTCTACAAGGGCAAACGCAATACCTGCTGGTATTGGCCACCATCGCTTAGGTTTCCCAACAATTGCAAAAACAACCGACCCAATAAGAGGCCAGCCGCTTTTGAGAAATACCGTATAGGTAAAACCCATAATTATAACCAGCCACCAACTGGGTTTGTAAACAAATATCACCGTTACAGCCAAAAGCATCGGCCAGCCGTTACGAAACGCTATAGACAATACCACTGAAAGAAACAAAATAATCAGCGCCGGAATCAACTTCCTAACATCTCTGCTGCTATCTATACCCATAATTTACAGCCCCATCACACTTATTTTCTGACTCTGTACAGCTAAACTTAAATGTAAAAAACTCAGGGGTGGAACACCCACTAAAGCCACCCCCTATAGTTTATTACCAACATAACCTTTAACAAACTACCACCTTGATATAGGAAGATTGTCCTTGTCTTTAAATGAGCCCAGAGAAATCATCACTATGTCAACAAAGTACCATAAACCGAATCCTCCCATAGTAAAGAGCATTATCAATCCGGTGCCGAGCTTGTTGCAGTAAAACCTGTGTCCACCAGCCCAACCCAGGAAAAAGCATAGTAACAATGCTATTAAACGGCTCTTTGGAGATTCGTTAGTTAACGTTTTGTCATCAGTCACAATATCACCTCCTTGATTCTGTCATGTATTTTAGAAAAATCTTACCTAAGAAATCCTATTCTCCGGCCACTATGGTGCACTGCCTTGTGTAAGTTCCTAAAATGTTCAGATTCGCCTTGTTTATAGAATATACAGTTTTAATTCCAGCAGCTTTCATAGCCGTCTCAATACTGGCATCTCCTATGGCTACAGCGCCAAAAAACGAGTGAATACAAGCCTGACCCGCCTTTGCACCGCTTTGAGCCGGCCCTATGGCAACTGGCACCTTATTGTCCGTATAGACCCATCCAAACGGTCCGTCAGCCACAAAACCGCAACTTGCTGTAAACAGCAAAAGCACCATAAGCCCTAAAATAACCACCCTTCTTTTCGCCAATTTATTTCCCTCCATAATTAATTAAAGTATTTAAACAAAAATTCAATAACATAATATAACAATTTTTTTTTTTTGTCAATACATTATTATAAGGTTATTTTCAGGCAGATAATATTTAAATTGTTACTGACTTACTGCAGGTTAGTGGAGGGAGTGTTTCACATACAGAAAATATCTTTACATCAAAGACACTTGACGCCCGCACTTTGTTTTTACAGCCTGATGTACTTTATCAACGATTATTCTTTTCAAATATTTTGTAATTCATGATTTTTTTCTGTTGAAAAAAATACTGTAGCGATGTTCCCATAACCCCAAGACCGTATGTTACGCTTCGGGAGAAATTAATAGAGGACGCCTCTTCAAAATACTTGGTAGGACAGCTTATCTCTCCGATTTTAAATCCATAGTGAAGTGCCTGGACTATCATCTGATTATCAAAAATAAAATCGTCCGAATTATTTTCAAACGGAATGGTCTCAAGCACAGTTCTACTGAAAGCCCTGAAACCTGTGTGGTATTCTGATAGTTTAATGCCAAGAAAAAGGTTTTCAAAAAATGTCAGAAACCTGTTGGATACGTATTTGTAGGAGGGCATTCCGCCCTTAAGTGCATCTCCACCCAGAATTCTTGAACCAAGCGCAACATCATAATGGCCGGAAATAACCATAGCGGCAAGAGCTGTGACAAGTTTTGGCGAATATTGGTAGTCTGGGTGCAGCATCACAATTACATCAGCGCCGCCAACAAGTGCATTTTTGTAACACGTCTTTTGATTACCGCCATAACCTCGGTTCTTTTCGTGAACTATAACCTTAAGGCCAAGTTTTTTAGCTACCTCTGGAGTGCTGTCTTTTGAGGCGTCATCAACAACAATTATCTCATCCACATACTCATGAGGTATCTCATCATAAGTTTGTTGCAGAGTCTTTTCGGCATTATAAGCCGGCATGACAACAGCTATTTTTTTCCCTAAAATCATAAGTTTTTCATTTTATAACATAACTGTGTCTGCATTTACAAGGTTTCTCATTAATCATGTAGAAAATAAACATTTTAAATTTTTGCTTGACAAAATATATTTTTTATATTACCTTAAATTGTGGGTGGTGTGCTCAGAGAGTTGCTCTCAGGCAGACTGCTGGCATGAACAGGCTTGGGACGCTATGGAGCTGCGAACTATTTATTGCTCAAAAGACATAGCGCGGCCTATAAAGCAGGGGGAGTTGATTTGAAACGCTTGGGATGTTTCCTTACGCTGTTGCTGTTGTGTATGTCGTTTAGTCGTGCTTTGTTTGCAGAGAATGTTGTAGTAATTGAGGGCTCATCTGTTAAACCATTTGAAGAGGCGCTGCAGGGGTTTGAGCGTAGTTGCGGGTGTAATGTAAAAGGAGTGCTGGCTCTGGATATGAAAGGCGCTGATTCTATGGCTTTCATAGAAAAGTTCAAGCCTGATAAGGTCGTAACCATTGGCGAGGAGGCTCTTAAAAGTGTTAAAAACTTAACAAATACGCCGGTTATTTACATGATGGCCTTAAATCCTTTGCTCTATACGGCAGGGAAAAATAATTTTACAGGGATCAGCATGATTATCCCTCCGGTTAAACAATTAAAGGCGATAAGGAGTGTGTTTCCTAATGTTGACCGTCTTGGGGTACTGTATAATCCTGAAAACTCAGAAAATATAATCCGCGCTGCCCGAAGTGTTGCCGCAAGTCTGGGTTTTGAAATTATAACCCATGAGGTACACTCCCCAAAGGACATACCTGGCGCTCTAAATGCTATCAAAGACAAGATTGAAGCTCTGTGGCTTATTCCGGATGTGACCGTGGCACCGCCTGAGATGATAGAGCTATATGAGCTTTTTTCTGCCCGGTACAATAAGCCGCTATTTACTTTTGCAGATAAACACTTAGAGCGCGGCGCCTCTTTGTCTGTCTCAATATCGCCGGTTGATATTGGAAAGCAGGCTGGTGAAATCTTAAGAGGCAGCTTGTTTGCCAATAAAAATAACCTTTATGATGTGACTGTCGCAAAGGTATCTGTAAATACAGTAGTAGCTGCCAAGATGGTTTTGGTTATAAATGAGCCATTTAGGAAAGAAAACTCTGTTATCATAGATCTCACCCAACTTAAACGTTAATCGGATAGTTGTGCTCAATTTTTTATTAAAATGAATTTGGGAGTATTTAGAAGATTCAGAGAGAGTTTCGCTGCTAAAGTCTATGCTGTTGTCACTATCTTTATCATATCTGTATCTGTTGTTTTTGTCACCATAATAGTGCGCGGACAGTACAAACAACTAATGGAAAAGAGCATAACGGAGGGAACTCTGCTTGCCAAATTACTGGCATATAACAGTCGGCTCGGGGTGTTTTCAGAAAGTGAAACTATCCTGGCTGATGCTGTTGATGCCATAAAAAGGCAGAACGATGTGGTTTATGTATCCATTTTTAATAGTGACGCTAAACTTCTTGCGAGCTATGAAAATCATAAATTCCATAAAGACATTTCAGATAATCATAATGAATTAGATACAATCATAGAACAGCTAAAAAGAGATAGAAGTCCCTTTTTCACAAAGGGTAAAAACATAATATACTTTTGGGCGCCGGTACTGTCCGATTATGTAGGGGATGACTACATGCAGGCAGGGGATGCCAACAAATCAAAACTGTTTGGTTTTGCCGAAATCTGTCTTACCACTAAAACTCTTAAAGCGCAGGTAGCCGGACTTTTTTTAAGAAGCATAATTATGAGTGTGTTTTTTCTTATAACCGCCCTGTGGATTACGTTTGTTGTACTTAGAAGAATGATACAACCAGTTATAGACTTAACCCGCTGCATGAGGGAATTTGGTGAAATTGGCAGTATAAAAGGTGGGCTTCCCGTAAATGCGCAAGATGAAATCGGCCAATTATCAATTGCGTTTACTAAAATGATTGATGATCTTCATGAAAGGGAAAGTGAAAAGCGTAAAATGGAGGAGCATCTTATAAACTCACAAAAAATGGAGGCTATAGGCACACTTGCCGGAGGTATTGCGCACAATTTTAACAACGTGCTTACCGTGTTTGCATCAAAGCTTGCCGTGGCTAAAAACCACCTTCCTAAAACTCATGATGCCTATGCAAAACTGATACAGGCTGAGGAAACAATAGACAAGGCAAAATATTTGTCTAACCAACTTTTTACTTTTGCCCGCGGCGGGTCCCCAATTAAGGAGGCAGCCTCACTGGGCGCTCTTATAAAAGAAACAGTGCCGCTTATTATGGCAGGCTCTCAGTTAAACTATGAACTGGATATAGCAGAGGATCTGTGTTTAGTGATGATTGACAAGGACCAGATACGGCAGGTAATCAATAATCTGCTTTCCAATTCCAAAGAAGCAGTAAAAGACAACGGCTCTATTACAGTCAGAGCACACAATGCTAAACTGACAGACCATAGCTCAGTGTCTTCAAACGGTAAGTTTATTAAGATTGATTTTATAGACACCGGCACAGGGATAGGAAAAGAGAATATAAGCAAAGTATTTGTCCCGTTTTTCACTACAAAACACAATGGGCGCGGCCTTGGGTTAACAATTGCACATTCTATCGTAAGAAAGCATGGCGGAGATGTTATAATTACATCAGAGCCTGGCAAGGGGACGCACTGTGAGGTCTATATCCCTGCTGACTGTGAGCTGGATGCGGCAGTGGTAACAGAAGAGAGAAAACCGGTAAAGTCCTGTGGTTTCTCTACAAGTGAAGCAGCCGAAGGTGTGCAAACGTCCGTTTACCCGGCTACGGTGCAAAATGTTAAAAAACGGGTGCTCCTGCTTGAAGACAATGATGAGATAAGGATATGGGTTGGGTTAATAATGCGTGAAAGCGGCTACAGAGTGTCTATGGCAAGGGACGGAGTGGAGGCACTGTATCTGTATAACGAGGGAAAATTAACTGGGCAACCGTTTGACGTAGTGATAGTGGATTTGGTGATAGAGGGTGGTATGGGAGGCAAGGAGGCCATGGGGGAACTTCTAAAAACTGACCCTGATGTTAAGGCGATAGTGGCAAGTGGTTATTCTGATGACCCTGTGATGGCTGAGTATAAAAGGTATGGCTTTAAAGCGCGTGTATCAAAACCCTACGGAATGGATCAACTATTGGATGCTATAGAGTTTGCGGCAGGCTCAGGCAATGGCGGTGGCTAAGGCAGCTATGAGCACAGAGCAGATACTAATAATAGACGATGATGCAACGCTTGTGGAAAGTATCGGGGATGTGGTGAGCTCAGTCGGCTACGGGGTATTGAGTGCGCCAAACGGCCATGACGGGATAGAGTTATTTAAGCGGGGCGGTGTGTCAGCGGTTCTTTTGGATTTAGTGATGGATGGCATAGGGGGAATGGAGACACTGCAGGAATTAAAAAAGATTGACATTGACGTCCCGGTAATAATAGTGACCGGCTATGCAGACATTCAATCCGCTGTAGAGGCAACGAAATTGGGGGCGTATGATTTCGTGGTGAAGCCGCCCGATTTTGACAAGTTGATAATAACTTTAGGACGCGCAATACAGCAGTTGCAGTTAAAGCAGGAGACGAGGGCATTAAAATATGCAGTGGATACGTCTTTAGAGAGCCAGTTAGGCAAAAGCCATGCTATGAGTAAACTTATCTCCGATATTCAACAGGTAGCGGCAAGCAACTTTTCAATAATTCTGCAAGGTGAGACAGGCACCGGGAAATCGTATATCGCCAGAATAATTCACAACCTGAGCGTAAGGGCAGATAAGCCGTTTGTGAAAGTTGACATAGGGAGCTTAGCGGAAAGCGTAATGGAAAGTGAGCTATTTGGCCATGAGAAGGGCGCATTTACGGGAGCTGACAGAAGAACGAGGGGATTTTTCGAGGCTGCCAATGGCGGCACTATATTTATAGACGAGATACAGAACATGTCGCCAAACATTCAGGCAAAGCTCCTGTCTGTGGTTGAGGACAAGCTGATTTATCCGGTAGGAGGCAGAACACATGTTGACATTGATGTAAGAATAATAACCGCAACTAACAGAAATGTAAATCATCTGCTGGAGACAAAAAATCTGCGGAGCGATTTGTATTTCCGCCTTGGAGAGTTTATAATGACAGTGCCTCCGCTAAGGAGCAGGCGTGAGGACATAGGGTTTTTTGTCAACAAGTTTATAGCCGAGGCATCGGATGAGTTGGATAAACCAATCAGAGATGTAAGTGATGAGGCGATGGCTCTTTTGGAGAACAATCCGTGGGTAGGTAACATTCGGGAATTGAAAAATGTAATACGTCGGGCAGTGCTTTTTAGTGATGACGGCACGATACGTTACGAGCACATAAAGATACTGCTGGATGTCAAAGCAGGCGTGGCGGTGGATAATAAGACGTTTATGTCGTTAAAGGAAACGTTGAAAACTGAGGAGACAAAGGTTATAAAAAAAGCGCTGGAACTATCAGATGGTAACAGAACCAAAGCAGCAGCCATACTTAAGATTTCCTACCGCGGCCTGCTCGCTAAAATGAAAGAGTATGATATTGACTGATACCAAGCCGTATTCAATCGCCTAACTTCGTTGGAATGCCTCACAAGCTCCTCAACGTATTCTCCCCTAAAAGGGGAATCCCCTGTAAGGGGAGGCGTCACTTTCTTCTTGCCGCCTGCGTTTCTTCTGAATTAGATTTAGAGTTACAACACGTTTATTTTTGTAAACTCATCCCTCCACCAGCCAATCTCTTATTTAGAGCTAAAGTTTATCTAAAGTTTATCTAAAGTTTATCTAAAGTTTATCTAAAGTTTATCTCACTTGTACCCATTTTGGACAACGGTTAGAGCCTTGATTTATAATGGTTTTATCTTTCTTAGACATTGCATGTAACAGATTTCTAATCTTGTTTTTGCGTTGCTTTTCATCTAAAACATTGGGAAGTATGTCTAATAAAAGCTTGTCTATATCTTCTTTAGATACTTGTTTGAATTTGTCTAATAATTTGAGAATCATTTTTTTGAAATGATCATCTTTCAGCCCGCGTGTTTTTATGTAATCTGCTTTTAGATTTGTTCTTGAAGCAATATCGGATGAAATGTGAAAGTTAGGCCTCCTTCCCTCTATCAGCCCTTTTGTTCTAAGATGCTTAATTTCAGTATCAGACAAGTTTTTTTTCTTTTGGACCTTATCGAGCATTATGATCTCATCCAATAGCAAATCACGCTTTTTTGCCAGTGTACGAGCAAAATCCATATCCAGCACCTTACCAATCACTGTGACTTTTACTTTTAATCCCGACAAATCGTACTCAGGCATAGGAAAAAAACGAGCACGTTGATAATTAAACATTTTCTTGATTCCTCCACCTACCGTATCAACCATTTTTAGATTGAACATAGCGGTAGCAAGAAATTCATTCCGATAATGTTCCTCCGGTGCGTCCCCTATGACTACATCCTCGACGGAGCCGGGAATAAAACTGCCGTAGTTGGTAAATATCAACTGGTCCTCCATCTCAACAACATTAATGCGGCCGCCTTTAGTGTAATCCTGATGAGCAATGCAGTTGTTTATGGCTTCACGGATTATAAAAGGTTCATACTGATCAACTTCATCTGGGAATAATGTTCCCTCTTTCATGTATCGATATTTCAGATTGCGGATTTTAGTATATATTCTGTCCACTGCTAAAAGTAAGGGACAGCTTTCTATAAGGTCATCCCTTTCTTTTCCCTCAGCATCTTTTAGTATCCACCGTATTTTTGCATTTGCTGGACTGAGTAACTCCTCCGATTCAGATTTACCTAACAGGATTATCGCAGTGCGGGTAATCCTGCCTTTTCTTGTTACCTTAGCCTTGTTTAAAAAAGTAATAACATCCCATTGAGCGGCCTCGATAGCTTTGTCAGGGAATTTACTTATATAATTTATACGTGCCCTTAAAATAGCCTCCTCATCAAGGTCATTAAGGGTTGCCTCACGCACAATGGCAGCACTCCAATCCTCTAAAACACCCTTAGCCCTTATTCGCTCTATCTCCTCAAGATTCAGCGGCGATAATTCCTCGCCATTTCTGCCGTAGTAATGTCCTTCAAAGGCGATGGGTATTCCTTTAGGTGCGGCAGGTATCTGAAACATAACCACACGGCCCTCCGGCATAAGAATTTCATGTATTTCAATAAACGTGATTTGATTTGTTGTCTTATTTGCTATCTCTCCCTTTAGATTGTCAAGGTCTTTACGCTTTTGACGATAAAGACTACCGACGACTGCCCTGTCTTTGTCTTTAATGCCAAAGATAAGCCAAGCGTGTGGCGTGCCTTTGAGGTTGGCCTCGTTTGAGAGGGCAGAGAAATATTTCCCCAACTTGTTAAAGTCATAATTGAATGTTGCTTCTTTAAACTCAAAAACCTCAGTTTCAGCAGGGTGTCTGCGAAGTTCGTTTAGCTTGAGCTTCAATTCTTTTTCAGTCATATGTAATGTTTCATTTCCCCCCACTATCCCACTCTAAAATCTCTGAAAGCAACAATCGTCTCAAGGATGGCAAGGGCTCCGGAGGTTAAGTCATTGATGTATATGTGTTCCTCAGTGGTGTGAGGCTGCTGCATTCCGGTTGAGAGCACAAGTGCCTTAATCCCACGTTCGTTAAACACGTTAGCATCCGAGCCGCCGCCATAGACAAGGTGTTCAGGAAAGGTGCCGCTTTTGTGTAACGCCACGTCAATGAGCCGTACAAATGGATCATCATCAGCTATTTTAAATCCTACATAATGCCGTTTATCTTCTATGTGGATTTTTACCTGATGTTTCCTTGCTAATTTAATTGCCATCTCAAACATACTTTCTTTCAGCCGCTCTATGGTCTCAAGGGTGTGACTTCTCATCTCTCCCTCTATGACCACCTCGCGCGGCACCACGTTTGTGGCTGAACCACCCCAAATTGTACCTATATTTGCTGTTGTAACTGGATCGATTCTGCCATCAGGAAGCTCTGAGATTATTTTTGCCGCCGCTGTTATTGCATTTATCCCTTTTTCAGGCTCAATGCCAGCATGGGCAGAGCGTCCGCTTATCCTCATAGTGTAGGCATCATGAGTGGGCGCTGAAACTACTACCCTGCCAACACTCCCGCTGCTGTCTAACACTAACGCATGTTTGCTTTGTAACAAACTATAATCAAAATTCTTTGCCCCATGCAGTCCCCTTTCCTCTGCCGATGTAAACAGCACCTCTATGTCTCCAACAGAAAGCCCCATGTCCTCTATTACACGCAAAGTCTCAAGTATCTCCACTATCCCGCTTTTGTCATCTGCTCCCAACACGGTTTTCCCATCTGTCTTAATCACCCCGTTTTCCCTGATTACCCTTATTCCCCCCGTTGACTCTACCGTGTCCATGTGGCTGCTTAACATAAGCGGCATTGCCCCTGTGGCCTTGCCCTTCTTATATCCTACAAGGTTAAATGAATCCCCATAAGACTGGATACTCACACTAAACCCCAGTCCAATTAACTTGCCAGCTAAAACCTCTCCGATTCCCTGTTCCTGAAATGACATCGAGTCTATATTGATAAGCTCTAGGAAATTATTAATAAGCCTGTCCGTATTTATACTATCACGAAGCATCTGCCCTGTTGTTTTCAATGTCTAATTCCTCTGTCCAAACAGGGCGCTCCCCACTCTGACCATCGTGGCCCCCTCTTCTACCGCCACCCGGAAATCATCAGACATCCCCATAGATAAATGTACCGCATCTGTATGGCCACGTGCTATTGCCTCATCCCTGATTGTGCGTAACCTTTGGAAATACGGTCGGCTGGCCTCAGGATTATCTAAATTTGGAGGGATTGCCATAAAACCCACAAGCTGCACATTTTCCATGTTTGCAATGCAGGTTGTTAACTCAGGCAGAAGATCAATCTCTATACCAGTTTTTGTATCCTCATCGGAGAGTTTTGGCTGAATCAGCACTTTCTGTATCATCCCAAGTTTTTTGGCTTCTTTATCTATAATCTCAGCCAACTCAGGAGAGTCAACCGAGTGAATATAATCAAAAACTCCGACAGCTTTTTTCACCTTGTTTTTTTGCAGATGCCCCAGCAGATGCCACCTCACACATGGAAACGATTCATGCGCTGTTAGTGTCTGGATTTTCTCAAGCCCCTCTTTAACGTAACTCTCTCCAAAATCTCTGACACCGGCCTCCATTGCAATACAAACTAACTCTGCAGGATAATACTTAGACACAGCTATTAATGTAACTTCATCGGGGTCTCTGTCTGCTTTAGCGGAGGAGTTACAGATTGCCTTATGGATGTCGGAAATACGGCGGTCAAGCTCCTGTGTGTCAATCATAAAGGAAGAACAAAATAAAAACTGTTTCCCTTAGGCATAGGGTCATAACCAAAGACACCGCCGTGAATTTCCACTGCGTTTTTAATAAACGTAAGTCCATGCCCAGTTCCCGGACGTGACCCAATGTTTGACCCCCTAAAGCCCTCCTCAAATATCTTGTCCCTTTCCTCTGACCTGATGTTTTGGCCAGTAGTGAATACGCTGTACTTTACTCCGTTTTTATTAGCTCCGAAATAGCCGGGTAGTATCTCTCTGCAGTAGCGCATTAGCTTGTATTTTTTACCGTGCTCATCTACGGCATAATCGGTATATTTTAAGGCATTAGAAAAGAGATTTGCAAAAACCTGCGCTATAAGGCCAAGGTCAACCACCGTTATTATCTCATCTGCCTCATTGCTGCAACAATCCTCTACGGTTATATTCATCTCTTTGAAACGGTCAATAAAACGGTCTATCTGATGCAGGATTATATCCTTGTGCATGTTGCACGGCTTTGTTCTGAGAGTTAAGTGTCCTTTGTCAAAGTGGCTCTTTCTGAACAGGGTTTCAAGAAACAGGGATGTGTTATGGTAGTGTTTGTCTATGTTTTGAAACTCCTCTAGAAGACCCAGGTTTACCTCCGTGAGTTCTGCCAAAAGATGCTCTATACACACCTCGTCACACTCAGCATCATGCGTGTATTTATTGAGAAACTTTTCAATCTCCATGTTTTTTGTGATTTTACCTTTCATCCGGCGCAAAAACAATTTAAATATCATATTGGGCACAATGATGTTATGTTCAATATCGGCTACAAGATTGCGGATAAACCTCAGGTGCTCTATGTTTTTATTAAGCAGCAACCGGTTATGGATGTTAAAACCGATTCTGTTTGCATACTTTTCTAAAAAAAACTCATCCGCCTCTGAAAGGTTAGTGTTGGGATAAACTACGAGAGTGCCAAGAATGTTATTTTTATGCGTATTTGGCAACTGTTCGCTTAGGATCCTTTTCCCCTTTATTGTCACTATGAGATTGTTGCCTGAGCGGTATGTGCTGTCTGCGGGGCTGATGTCATCAGGAGGCGGCTTATAAAGGCCTTTTTCAGGATTTTCCGTTTTTGCCACTAATGAAAGCTCAAGTGAACGTGAATCGTAGAGGTAGAGCATGGCATCGAGTTTCAGAAACACTTTTGGCACTGCAACGCACAGAAAATAGAGCTCCTCTATTTCATTAAACTCCTGAGCAAGGTCATAAAAAGTTTTAAGTGCATCGGCCTGCTCTTGCGTAAAATCATATTGTCTGTAAGTATTACGCTTACTTTCAGCATACTCCAATATCTGGCTCATTACGGCCACGTGTTTTACCTCTTTACGCCTCTTAATTTAAGCAACATCAGACGTTCTAAAGTCTAACAAAAGCTTTTTTCCGCTGTCAACTCTAAAACCCCGGGTTTATGTTTTTGATTGCTCTGCCATGGACCAGGTTTAATGAAACAAATCAAAATTATTCTTTATAAAACTCACAGCGGACACGTAATCTTTAAACTGCCTCTCTAACTCTTTAAATTCCCTGAAGTGCACTTTGCATCTGTTTTTTTCTCTTCTAACGCCGACACTGATGTGCAGCATTTCGTGATAAATAATATATTCTATAATATACCTCGGTATAAGCGGTTTATCCAGTACCGGATTTATGGTAATAATTCCGAGTTCGGAGTTGTAAGCGCCAAGCCTGCGTCTTTTTGCAAATCCCTTAGACGGACGTTTTGCCCACGTTATTACACAACTGATGCTCCCCCCAAAGTACGCACAGTTAACGGCGTCAAACATTTCCCTGAGGTCGTGGAATTTTCCACGTGTGATGACAGTTCTTTTGCGGTTGGCTGGAGGGGTCTTAATGGAGTCAGCATTGTCTTTAATATATTTCTTTAAAACTGAGCCACTTGTTTTTCTGTTTGAGGCAATCATGGCTATTTCTTTCATAACACCATACGGAGCCGTAAGAAACATTTTATGAGCCCTTATGATAAGTTTTTTATCTTTGGTGCTTATCGTAAGAAGGCTTGATGAATTGTCGGTTATTGTGAGGTTAACAGATAAGCGTGCGGTCTCTTCAATATAGCTTTTTAACCTGCTAAAACCATCCACATTC
>JADFYB010000288.1 GCA_015233245.1 Nitrospirota bacterium
TAGAGTCATGACAAGTGCATCTCATTTTATATACCCACCATTAACTAAAAGCTCTTCTATTTTCTGTGCATAAAATAAATTCCCTTCATCATAGGTATGCACTGTATCTCTAAAGTATTCAGGATGGTGATCTAAAATACCATCAAACGAAACAAAATCGTTGCTATTGTATTTTCTCTTCAGTTCTAATATGATATTATTCACATTCATATTAAATGAATCAATATAGCCAATGACTTCTTGATGATTATAATTATAATTTCTATATTTAGGATTTACAGGTTGAAGAATAAATAAGGTTTTCAGATTATATGCTTTTGATATCTTGTACATTTTTTCCCAATTATTGATAAAATATAATATTGAATCAGTGAACTCGTATGACGAATTCTGGTTACTTTTTTCATTCATTTTTTGCATTATTACGTTTAATCTGTTTTTCATGTCTAATGAAGGGCTTATTTTGGTTAAAAAGTGGCTAGCTGAGAGTAATTTATCCATTGTGGTTAAATCGTCTATGGCTCTGTTAGTAGCTCCTTCGTATAGTTTAAAATTAAAAGGAAATCCTAATCTTTTTTCAAAATTAAAAGATGTATTAGCGTCGTTAAATCCGTCAAAAAAAATCATAATATCAGGTTTAAGGTCTATTACTGTATTTGTTAAGAGCGCAAGTTCCTGACTTGATACTGCAGATACTATCCCTGCATTTACTACACGTATTTGATATTTGCCGTTGTATCGTTCATTTAACATTTTTTCGAGGTATCCGCTTATAGTTGTTTCATTGGTAAGTCCATTAAAAACTACTGAACCTCCTAATATAAAAATTCTAATTTCATTGTGCTTTTTTTCATCAAGATTATTGTTATAACGAAAACCATATCTGTTAGTCACTATATGTGTTAAGTTCCCTAGTTTACCTTTCTGTTGTTCTGAATTTATAGAGATATCAACATTGGGTGTGGAATGAAACATAATGTATGGATAGGGTTCACGATAATCGAATTCCATTGTTTTTGAGTTTGAAGTTTTTTTATTTTTATAATAATCATATGAGGTGAATATTAACTCAAGAATAAAAAACAGGACAAACAAAATGAAAAAATTAACTGAAGCTACAATTAAAAGTCTTTTGATATAACTGGTCGCTTTGTTTATAAACATATTTCCTCCTTGATAATCCTTAGCAGTTTCTAACAAATCCTTGGCAGTTGATCGTGAGTCAGCATTTCAACGATACGTTTTCCGCCTAAGGCTGTCTCTACTATGACCATACCTTCTGGGGCTGTCAGTACCTCTCCGATTATAGCCGAGTTTCTGCCGTGCGGGTGTTTTCTCATTACTTCAAGTAATTTGTCAGCATCCTGCTTATCAACAATTGCTATTAAAATCCCCTCGTTAGCAATGTAGAGCGGGTCAAGTCCCAGAAGATCACAAAGTCCTTTGACCTGATCTGCTATGGGTAACAGGTGCTCCTTTATCATGATACATTTGCCTGAGGCTACGGCACCCTCCTTAAGGGTTGTGGCGATTCCTCCCCGTGTTGGATCTCGCATAAAATGTATATTTTTTGAACAAGCAAGCATTTCTTTAACAAGAGCGTTTAACGGCCTTGAGTCGGTCAGAAGGGGTGGGGTGAAACTCAGTCCGTTTCGACCGGCCATTATGCAGGCTCCGTGATTGCCTATCTCACCGCTTACTATGACGACATCGGAGATTTTTATTTTAAGCGGAGAAATCTCAACATCTTCTGACAAAAATCCAACACCTGCTGTGTTTATAAAAACGCCATCCGCTTTTCCTTTCTCTACGACTTTTGTGTCCCCTGTCACGATTTTTACACCTGCTAAAGAGGCGGCTTTTGACATTGACTCAACTATTTTGCTAAGGTCAGAGATCAAAAATCCCTCTTCAATTATAAACGCAGCACTGAGATATAATGGCTTTGCGCCACAAACAGACAGATCGTTTACGGTTCCATTTACCGCAAGTGTGCCAATATCACCGCCCTCAAAAAACAGCGGAGACACTACAAAGGAATCCGTCGTAAAGGCAAGTTTTCCGGGTGCAACATTTAAGATTGCAGAGTCAGTCATCTGTCCTAAATCGAAAGCCGGTACAAAGTGCTTTTCTATAAGCTCGTGCATAAGCTTTCCACCGCCGCCGTGGCCAAGTAAAATTCTATCCATGAGTCAGTCCTCCGTACCGGTAATAAGCGGCACAACTGCCCTCAGAGCTCACCATACAAGCTCCAACCGGATTTTCGGGTCGGCAACCCTTACCAAAAAGCGCACACTGTGGAGGCGTCTTAATTCCCCTTAAAACATACCCGCACATGCAGGCGCTTGAGTCGGCAGTGTCAGCTTTAACATCTATCGGAAAGGTTTTCTTAACATCGAAGTGTGAATAGGCATCTTTGAGTGTTAATCCGCTTTGGGGAATCAAGCCAATCCCCCGCCAGTACGCTTCAGATACATCAAAATATTTTGCAATCATAGAAACCGCTTTAGGGTTCCCTTCAGGTCTTACAACTTTAGAGTACTGGATTTGAATCTGAGCGTTCTTTTCTGCAATCTGCACAAGCAGCATGTATATACCCATGAGGATTTCATCGGCGTTAAAGCCTGTTATTACTCCGGGCTTGGCATACTCTGACGCTATGAATTCATACGGCGCTTTGCCGATTATGGCACTGACATGGCCGGGGAGGATAAAGCCGTCAATATTAACATCCGGGGAATTTAGCAGAGCGCTGAGAGCCGGCGGAACAAGTTTATGAGCGCTGTAGATATAGAAATTACTGATGCCTCTCTCAATAGCCTCCTCAATGGTTGCGGCAATAAGAGGCGATGTAGTTTCAAAACCTG
>JADFYB010000072.1:0-2220 GCA_015233245.1 Nitrospirota bacterium
GCCTCCTTAAAGCCAATTTTTGTGCCCTCCTTTATTCGTCCCTCAGCCTGTGACACTCCCCGTATCTCTCCGGATAGTCCCACCTCACCAAACACGAAAAGAGTCTCCCTGACGGGTTTTTCCTTAAATGAAGAGACAATTGCCGTGATAATACCCAAATCAAAAGCCGGCTCGTTTATTTTAAGCCCGCCGACTACGTTAAGAAACACATCCATTCCGCCAAGATGCACCCCGCCCACCTTTTCAAGCACTGCAATTAATAGATTAACCCGGTTAGTTTCAACCCCGATAGCGGTTCTCCTTGGCATAGCAGTGTTGGAATGGGAGACCAACGCCTGAAGCTCTACCATAATCGGACGGGTTCCCTCTATGGTTGAAACAACAGCGGTGCCGGATGCCCCCTCAGGGCGCTCCGAAAGAAACAGCTCAGAGGGATTTGTTATTTCTACCAGTCCCAAATCCCGCATCTCAAACACCCCGATCTCATTTGTTGAGCCAAAGCGGTTTTTCACAGCCCGCAGGATTCTATAAGGGTTACCCCTGTCTCCCTCAAAATATAAAACCGTGTCCACAATGTGCTCAAGAGTGCGAGGACCGGCTATAGCACCATCTTTGGTTACATGGCCGACTAAAAAGATTGAGGTCATAGTGCTCTTTGCTAAAAACATAAGCTTAAGCGCACACTCCCTTACCTGGGTGACAGAGCCCGGAGCCGACGGCGCATCCTGTGTAAACATGGTTTGAATTGAATCAATGATTACAATTGCAGGCTTTAGAGTTTTAATTTGCTCCGTTATATTTTCAAGACAGGTCTCAGTCAAGACGTTTATCTGAGGATTTTCCACATTCAGTCTGCCTGCGCGAATTTTTATCTGCTTCATGGACTCCTCCCCTGAGACGTAGAGGGAGATGTTTTTTAATGCAGCATTGGTTTTATACAGGGAGGCCAGCATTTGAAGCACAATGGTTGACTTACCAATTCCCGGGTCTCCTCCAATTAAAATCAAAGACCCGGCCACAATACCTCCGCCAAGCACACGATTAAGCTCCTCTATACCGGTAGAGAGCCTGTCTTCAGCATTTAGAGGGATTTCACTTAGAGACATTGCCAGAGAGCTGCCTGGCCGCACCATCCCCTTTTTAATCTGTACTTCCTGCTCTTCAATAAAACTGTTCCAACTGCCGCAGTCCGGGCACTTTCCAATCCACTTGGGTGAGCTATAGCCGCACGATTGGCACTGAAATATGGTTTTTATTTTAGACATCTAAAATTGCCATCCCGCCTCCGGGATAAATTGCCCGTGTATCTATCGCATTTGTGACAAATTCTTTTGCAAGCCTGACACTTTCAAGCATAGTCATTCCCTTTGCAAGATTTGCCGCAATTGCCCCCGAATACAGACACCCTGTGCCATGATATGTCCCTGGCTTTAGAGGGGTCTCCATCCTTATAAATTCAGCTCCACCATAAAAAGTATCCGTAGCACTTGTAAAACCCTGTCCGCCTGTTATTATAACGGTTTTAACTCCAAACTCTCTTAACAGCCTGGCTGCAACGTCTATATCGGCTTCTGTTTTTATATCCATTCCTGAATAGAGAGCAGCCTCACTGATGTTTGGAGTAAAGCACTCACAAAGCGGCAGAAGTTTTTGTTTGACTGCCTCCGGAACTCCGGCTTCTGTCATCGTTTTGCCTGAGGTGGATACCGTTACAGGATCAATAACAAGATTTTTAAGATTATATTTTCTAATGTAGCGGTCAAGAATTTCAACAATGTCAGCGGTTGGCAAAATTCCGGTTTTAACAGTATCGGGAGTTATATCGGAAAGGAGAACGGAAAGTTGCCGCTCGAAAATTTCAGGGCTCACTGCATAAACATCGCTGACCCCCAATGTGTTTTGAGCGGTTATCGAGGACGCTACCGAAAGCGCATAAACCCCATGAGCGTGGAACGCTTTAATATCCGCCTGAAGTCCGGCTCCGCCTGTGGGGTCAAAGCCGGCAACGGTTAACGCTGTGGTCATTCTGCCGCTTTGCCTGTGGGGTGAAGAGCTCGCTCAACGGTTCTGATAGCGCAGAAATCGGCACACATGCTACAAACTTCAGATAGTGCGGGAGGAAGATGTGCCCTCATGTTTCTGACCTTATCGGGATTAAAAGACATAGAAATCTGCCCCTCCCAGTCAAGGTTTTTCCTGTACCGCGCCATCTTTTTATCC
>JADFYB010000072.1:2320-14838 GCA_015233245.1 Nitrospirota bacterium
AGAAATCTGCCCCTCCCAGTCAAGGTTTTTCCTGTACCGCGCCATCTTTTTATCCTTCTCTATGGCAGAGGGGATTCCTTTTGCGATGTCTGCTGCGTGGGCTGCTATTTTTGAAGCGACAACGCCCTCTATGACATCATCGAGGTCAGGGAGCCGGACATGCTCTGAGGGAGTTACGTAGCAAAGAAAATCAGCCCCGGCAGCACCTGCTAGTGCTCCGCCTATGGCTGAGGTTATATGGTCATACCCCATTCCCACGTCTGTAACAAGCGGCCCAAGCACATAAAACGGGGCACCGCTACATAGGGATTTCTGAAGTTTTATATTCATTTCCACCTGGTTAATCGGGACGTGGCCCGGCCCCTCGATTATCACCTGAACGCCGTGCTCCAGAGCGATTTTCTGTAGCTTTCCCAAAGTGATAAGCTCCTCCACCTGCGCTCTGTCCGTAGCGTCAGACAGACAGCCGGGCCTGAGCCCATCCCCTAAGCTAAGTGTCATGTCGTACTTTTTTGATATTTCAAGCAGCCTGTCATATTGCTCAAAGAGGGGGTTTTCCCGGTCGTTTACAATCATCCATTCAAGCATTATGGAGCCTCCGCGGCTTACAATATCAAGAATCCTGCCCTGTGCTTTCAGATGCTCAACTGTATCTCTGGTTAGCCCTGCATGTACTGTTACAAAGTCAACCCCTTCTTTAGCATGAACCTCTATGATTTCAAACAAATCATCGGCAGTCATCTTTATGATGTTACCGTACTTTTCAACAGCCATGACGGCAGTCTCGTATATGGGCACAGTGCCGATAGGAATAGGGGATTTTTCGGTCATCATCCGTCTCAGGTCTCTTATAGGCCCTCCGGTTGATAAATCCATGATGGCATCAGAGCCGTATTTAACTGATGCCTCAAGCTTAAGTATCTCCTCACCCACCGAGGCATGGTCTTTTGATGTGCCGATGTTGGCGTTTATCTTTGTGGTAAGCCCTCTGCCAATGCCCGTGGGTTTGATTTTATGCAGAATGTTTTTTGTGATAACAGTAAAACCTGCGGCAATATCCTCTGAGATTTTTTCTGCCGATACTGATTCAATTTGCGCTACAGCCTTTACATCATCTGTTATAATGCCCTTTTTAGCCGACTCTATTGTTGTCATTTCAGTAACTCCAGGTATTTTTTAGTTTCGCCAAAAACATCATTTGACGACAGAATTCCGGAAATCACGGCTATGCCGTCCGCCCCGGCCTCTAAGACCTCCGTTAAATTATCCGACTTTATGCCACCTATGGCAAAGACCGGTATCTTCAATTTCTTTTTAACCTTTGTGATTGTTTGTACTGCTATTGGGGGCCCAAACTGGAGTTTGGACTTTGTCTCGTAAATTGGCCCAAGTGTTATAAAATCAGCACCCTTGCTTTGTGCTAAAATCGCCTCCTCAAGAGAATGTGTGGATTGAGCTATGATGAGCCTGTCTCCGGCTATCTTTCTTGCCGCTGCAACGGGAATACTGTTGTGGGTCAGATGCACTCCGTCAGCCTCAACTGCAAGGGCAACATCCACCCGGTCATTTATAAACAGTTTGGCTTTGTAGGTTTTGGTAAGTTCCCTCAGTTTTTCCGCAAGCACCATTATTTCTTTGATATTTAGATCTTTTTCCCTGAGCTGAACAGCGCCTGCTCCTGCCATAAGTGCTGCCTCAAGCACATCACAACAGGGCTTGTTAACCAGAGATCTGTCACTTATAAGATAGAGCTTAAAATCAATAGCTGCCATGTTCTTTCTCCTCCGGTTTGCTACAGCATTCCTTCAATAGGGCTGCTTGCCGATGCGTAGAGTTTCCGGGGTATTCGTCCGGATTTGTAGGCATATCGTCCGGCAATTACGGCGTGTTTCATAGCTTCAGCCATCATAATCGGATCCTTTGCGCCGGCAATAGCCGTGTTAATGAGCACGGCATCACACCCCAGCTCCATAGCCTCTGCCGCATCGGAGGCTGTCCCCACACCGGCATCCACTACAATCGGTACGGTTTTTATAAGCTCAAGAATTATCTTAATATTATAGGGGTTTCTGATGCCAAGCCCTGAGCCAATGGGAGCGCCAAGGGGCATAACCGCTGCAGCTCCGGCATCAACAAGCCTTTGAGCAGTGATGGGGTCATCGCTTGAATATGGGAGCACGATAAACCCCTCTTTAGCTAAAATCTCTGTGGCTTTAAGCAGACCGCAGACATCCGGAAACAAGGTTTTGTCATCGCCTATGACCTCAAGTTTTACCATATCCGATACTCCTGCCTCACGCCCAAGGCGAGCGTATCTGAGGGCATCCTCCACATTATAACAGCCAGCAGTGTTAGGCAGGATTTTGTACTTCTTTGGGTCAATGTAGTCAAGCAGGTTTGTACTCTTTCTGTCTGTTATATTAACTCTTCTTACTGCCACAGTTACAATGTCAGCTCCAGATGCCTCAATAGCTCGTGCTGTTTCATCAAAATCCTTATACTTACCAGTGCCTACCCAAAGCCGGGATTTTATTTCTATTGAGGAAACTATAAGTTTATCGTCCATGCACTCTCCTTATCTTTATAGTATATGAGTAATGTCAGCACTTTAAAATTATCCGCCGCCTACAAAGTTGACAATTTCTACAGTATCACCGTTTTGGATGGAGGTTGTCATGTAGTCGGCTTTTTTTATCACCTTCAGATTTAGTTCAACGGCAACCCTATCCATTTGAATATATAGCTCATCAAGGAGTTCTTTAACCGTTTTAGCCCCCTTTACTGTGTAATCTTCTGCGTTTAGTCTAATTATCATAAGTTATGATTTCACTCACAGGTGCGGGTTGATGAAAAGGAGAAAACCGCACTCCCGAAACGTAAAGGGATACGGTTGTCAAGCCCTTTTCCCTCCGCCGGCATGACCCGTATCAGGTTCAAGGGGTCACCTTATAATAAGGTTTCTCAGGCTCAACACTGCTCCGGTATTTTGAGCCTCCCCCAAGGGTACTGCTTAACTTGGATGTTATTACAAATTAATGGAAATAGTCAAGAGTTTTGGAGAGATTGTGTTAACACGTAGCTAGATCAATATTAATTACACAACCATTGCAATTAACATAGCGATGGTCAGCAAAATTATCAGGACAATTGTTATCCATGTGATGATGTTATAGCCGCGCGGATTTATATACTCTCCCATCAGAGTCTTTTTATTGATGAGAGTCACTGCATATACAAGCACAAATGGCAGCAGGAGACCGTTAACAAAAGAGGAAAGCACCATCAGGAAAACAAGCGGCGCATGAGGCAGAATAACAAAAAATGCGGCAAGAAAAATAGTTATCGAATAAATCCACACAAATTGAGGGGCCTGAGAGTATCGTTTGTTGATTCCGGTCTCCCAGCCTAACGCCTCGCATATATAGTAGGCAGTTGCAATGGGAACGATAATAGCGCCCAGAAGGGAGGCGCTCCCCAGACTTAGAGCATAAATCGCTGAGGCATAATGCCCCGCAAGAGGCTTAAGAGCAAGGGCAGCCTCTGATGCCTCATTTATTACTATTCCTTTTGGAAACAATACCGCACCACAGGTTACCACCATAAAAAACGAAATTAAATCCGTTACGATGCTCCCTACAAATATCTCAAGTTTTGACATTGCAAAATTTTCTGTCTTTACCCCCTTTTCCACTATCGAGGACTGAAGGTAAAACTGCATCCACGGTGTTATCGTAGTGCCAATGATTGCAATTGAAAGCATTACGTATTGAGCATCAAGCGGATTGGTTATCTTTCTCAGAGTTTCTTTTGGCGGAAATAGTGTTGCCTTAAAAACACTGCCCCACTCAGGCTGCGCTAAAACGGCGGATATTACATAGCCTACATACATCAAACAGGCAAGAAGGAGGATTTTTTCCACTGAGCTGTAAGTCCCCCTCGTTACGATTAACCAGATAGCAAAAGCGCCTGTCGGCACCATGACGTACTTTGTAAGACCCAATACCTCCATGCTTGCAGCAAATCCGGCAAAATCGGCTACCGTTGTGCCAAGATTTGCGATAAAAAGGCCAACCATCATAAGACAAGCTGCCTTTACACCGTAGTTTTCCCTGATTAAATCCGCAAGCCCCTTACCGGTTACTACCCCAAGGCGCGCAACCATCTCCTGTACCACAACCAGTGAAACCGTTATTGGGATTATTGTCCACAAAAGCCCATAGCCATATCTTGCGCCTGCCACAGAAAATGTGGTAACACCGGCTGCGTCATTATCTATCATAGAGGTAATTAGCCCAGGACCAATTACAGCAAGATAAATTTTTAGGCGTTTCAGCGTCATAGGTTAAATTTTCTTCCTCTTTTTTCTTGCACTTGGCGGTAAAATAAAGTCTATAATGTCATCGGCGGTTACTATCCCAAGCATTATGCCGTCATCGTCAACAACCGGAATTGCCACAAGGTTATACTTTGAAATCATGGCTGCTACCGTGTCCTCATCGTCATCGGGTTTTAGTGACTTAATGTTTGTATTCATACAGTCCATAAGTTTAATGCTGGAATCTGAAAGCAGGAGTTCCTTTAACGATATAACCCCTATGAGTTTATCATCATCATCAACAACATACACATAGTAGATGGTTTCAACTTCTTTGGCGTCAACTTTAAAACTATGAATGACATCTATTACTTTAGTGTCCGGACTATAAGAAAGAAACTCGGTGGTCATAAGCCCTCCGGCCGTATCCTCGTCGTGTCCCAGTAGCTCTCTGATGTTTTCAGCATCATCTTTTTGTAACGTGTCAAGAATCTCACCGATTTTACTTTTGTGCAGGTCACTGAGAGTGTCAACAGCATCATCGGGGGACATTTCCTCGATAATCATGGCAATCTGCCTTGTGTCCATGCTGGCAATGATATCGGCCTGAGTTTCAGGCTCAAGTTCCGGAAGGGTTTCAGCCGCAGATTCAACATCCAGGTTGCTAAAAAAGTTTGCTCCCTCCTCACGGGACAGAGAGCTTATGATTTCAGCCAAATCTGCCGGATGCATCTTAGATAGCATCTGCTGGGGCATCGTAAGAGATATGGACTTAAGTCTTGGGCTGATTGGCTGCAGGTAGTTCCATGCAATAAGATTATACGGGATAGAAACTTTAAAGAAATTGAGGAGGTCTTCTCCTTTTTTCTCAATCCTGAGCCGCCTTAAAATTCCCCTTATACCAACATCAATAGCAAACAACATGGCATGGTTTTGATAGCCGCCTAATTTGATATCGTTAACTCTGACCACCTTTGCGCCGTTAATATCCACCACCTGCTTATCCAGGACATCGCGCACGGCAAGGAGATCATCCTCAGTAAAGTCATAGCCTGGGAGCTCTTCATGGCTTAAGGTACTTGTTATTATTCTTCTGTTAAAAATGCTCAGGCTGCTAAAATCCACCTTGTAAAACTGCTTTCGTTTCTCTGACAAATTCCCTGTCCCCTCCACAATGAGAGCATCCAGAAGCGGCAGGGTCGTGCCGCGCACTACCACAATATCGTTTAATCTGCCTAACTCTTCACCCTTTTGGTCATAGACAACTTTCTTAAGTATTTCACTTATAAACAACTCACCAATGAGAGGCATTTTTTCACCTCAAAAATTTTTTTTTGGAGCAGTGTATCCACCAAAGTCAACCGCTGATTATACCACAATCAAAGTGTGTATTTTGGTTACAATTTTGTTACAAGAAAACCACTGTTGCGTACGTGTTGACTGTACAAATATTTATTGCTATAATCTTCTGACCGTAACAAATCACATATCTGAAAGGAGAGTCGAAATGAACTCTAAGTACTTATCAATGTGTTTGTTTGTAATCGTGGCTGTAGCATGTTTAACCATATCTACAGGTAATCTGAGCGCAGAGACATCAATCAGGTGCGCCACTACGACAAGTTTACAGAACTCCGGACTTCTTGACTATATACTTCCGTTGTTTAAGAAAAAAACAGGCATACGCGTAGATGCCGTAGCTGTGGGAACCGGTGCTGCTTTAGAGATAGGCAAGCGAGGGGATGCTGATTTTGTGTTTGTTCACGCTAAAGACCTTGAACTTAAAGCGGTGCAAGAGGGCTATTTTACAAACAGAATGGAATTTATGTATAACGACTTTATAATAGTTGGCCCTTCTAATGACCCTGCCAAAATTAAGGGAATTAAGAAAGCCTCCGAGGGTTTTGATAAAATTTCTAAATCCGGCAGCCTGTTTATCTCACGCGGGGACAATTCCGGCACTCATGTAAAAGAACTCAGCATATGGAAAGATTCGGGTATTCACCCTAAAGGACAACCATGGTATTTAGAAGCAGGGCAGGGAATGTCTAAAACTCTGCGGTTAGCCTCCGAAAAGTCTGCCTACACACTTACTGACAGATCCACATGGCTTGCCGACAAAGATAAGCCAGAACTTACATTGCTTTTAGAGAAGGACGCAACGTTGATTAATTACTACAGCGTTATGGCTGTAAATCCCCAAAAAAATCCAGCGGCTAAGTACACAGAAGCTATGGAATTTATCAACTGGGTGACCTCAAAAGAGGGTACCGATGCTATCAGAGAGTTTAAGGATAAGGCAGGTAATCAGCTTTTTTATATTATAGAGAAACATTAAACATACTCTCTTTTGGAAACAATATTTAACTCGTTAATCAGGGCTTTTTATCTTATCGTTACTTTAGATAAGAGCTTTACTGAGATTGTCGTGCTGTCTTTTAAGGTATCAGGTGGAGCGCTCATTTTAGCCTCTTTAATTGGGCTTCCGCTTGGTGCCTTTATGGCTCTTAAGACATTTCCCCTAAGAAACACACTGTTTGGCATAGTTAATGCGCTTTTGGGGCTTCCTCCTGTGTTAGTAGGGCTGCTACTGTATCTGTTTCTTTCAAGACGCGGGCCCCTTGGGTTTTTAAGCATTTTATATACCCCGTATGCAATGGTTATAGCACAGAGCATCCTTGCATTTCCACACGTCTGTGCCATAAGCGCATCGGCAATACGCGGGGTAAACCCTAACTTAAAGCTACTTTGTAAAACCCTGGGGGCAACCGAATTTCAAACAGCCCTTACAATAATCAGAGAGGCGCGCTTTGGGATTATTACGGCAGTGATGGCAGCCTTTGGCAGGGTAATATCAGAAGTCGGCGCTATTTTAATTGTTGGGGGCAACATTTTGGGTGTCACCCGTGTTATGACTACAGCCATAGTGCTTGAGACTGACAAAGGGGATTTTGAATTAGCACTGGCTTTGGGCATCGTGCTGCTTTCGGTTTCACTTATAATTAATACACTTGTAAGCAAAATTCAAAGCCGATACGTTCATTTGTCACAGTCTGAAAGGGGATTTCTTCAGTGATCTGTGAACTCAGCCTTAGCGTTACAGATATACATAAAAGTTATACCGACATAGCGGTATTGAGGGGGGTTAGTTACCGGTTTGAGCCGTCACGGTGTTATGCACTATGCGGAGCAAATGGTTCAGGAAAATCAACGCTCCTGAGAATTTGTGCGCTTATTGAAAAGGCGGATGCCGGAGATGTCATTTATAGCACAGACGATAAAATATTACCACATGACATTAACCTAAAACGGACTATGACCCTGCTTTTACCCAATGTCGGAGTGTTTAACAACACAGTTTATAAAAATGTTGCTTATGGGTTAATGGTGCGAAAAAAAAGCCGGTCAGAAATTGACAGTATAACTAATGAGGCACTTGACATGGTTGGCCTTAAAGAAAAAACCCGTCAAAATGCTCTCACACTTTCCACAGGAGAGACCGCCCGCATGGGTATAGCGCGGGCACTTGCCATAACCCCCGGGTTTCTGTTTCTGGATGAACCAACAAACGGGATTGACGCCAAAAATTATGAACTCATAAAAGACATTTTGCTGAAAATAAAAAGCTACCTGAAAACCACAATCCTTATCGCTACACATGACATAAAAATCAAAGAGCAAATCTGCGACACGGTTTTGGTTTTACATGAGGGCAGAATTGCTGATGAGAAAGTGTAGTTAGAAAAAATCCGGGCACTAAGAGTTCCAATACATCTAAGATTAAGAAGGAGGGCTCATATGGATGTAATAGAATTAGAGGGTTTACCTGCGTTTCATGGCATTAACCACATTACTTTTGCAGCCACCTAATTGGCTTCCGTCTGTTATAGTCATTGATGAGCCGGAATTAGGTTTACACCCTGTGGCTATTTCCGATTTGGCTAGTATGGTAAAATCCGCCGCCGAACACTCTCCGGTTATACTTGCAACACAGTCACCACGCCTTGTGGATGAATTCGCTGCAAATCAAACTGTTGTCGTTGAGTATGACAAGATAAAGAAAAGCAGTGTATTTAAAAAGATAACTTAAAAGAGTGGCTTGAAAGATATACCCTTAGTGAACTCAGGGATAAGTGCAAACACTTTAACAATTGGCTGACAAAACTTGAGAATTTATGCGATGAAAAAATTTAACTAAAAATGTTATAGTATGACAGGTGTTTTTTAGTGGTACTACGTGTTAATAAATTATTCGGCTTGAAGGTTTTTAAAACCTTTAATTAAACATGTGGAGGTGTGTGTTATGGATGATGTGATGGCATCGGATAAGAATCGGTTGGTGACTTTGCTTTTATGTTTTTTTCTGGGAGCTTTTGGAGGACACCGCTTCTATGTCGGCAAAATAGGAACGGGAATTGCTATGCTTGTTACTTTTGGCGGTATAGGCATATGGGCATTAATTGACTTAGTAATGATTATACTCGGCAAGTTCAAAGACAAAAATAACCTTCCGATAACAAACTGGTAATCTGAGAATTAACAGTAAGGCTGACTGTGAAGCTGCTTAGGTTTAGATATCTGCAGGCGTTTGTAATCTGTCTTTTGTTAACGGTTCTGTCAGGATGTGCAGTACACATTGTAACTCCTGGCAGAACTGTACCTTCTTTGCCCTCCGAAGGGGATGCTTTAGTGCGGATTGGGCCGGAGTATTTCCCTGAGTTTTCTGACGACTACTCCTTAAATTCCCTGAAGGAGGCTATAAACCAGTCAATTAAGTACCTGAACAAGTTGAAAGACAGCAACACGGTCAGATATGGAAAAGATGTCTATACAGTAAGGGAATTGAAAGAATCCCTGTCATTTTTTCTTAAATTAATAAATGAGACCAATGGTGATTTCAATGCTTTAAACCGTCAAATAAAGGACTATTTTGCCATTTATACGGCTGCAGGATCAGATGGCAGAGGCAGTGTGTTTTTTACCGGATACTATATGCCGAAACTTAAGGGCAGCAGAGTAAAAACCGACCGCTTCAGCAACCCCCTTTACTCTGTACCACCGGATCGGATAACGGCAGAGCTTGGCTCATTCAAAGAACACCTTAAAGGTGACATCATTGTAGGCCGCATTATCGGCACTAAACTCCTGCCCTACTACACCAACGCCGAGATAATGGGCGGTGTTCTGGGTGGCAGAGGGTTAGAGCTGTTTTGGGTAGATGACAGAGTGGATTTGTTTTTTCTTCAGGTACAGGGCTCAGGGGTTATAGAACTTGCAAACGGTAGTAGCGTAAATGTCGGCTATGACGGCTCTAACGGTCACACATACAAAAGCATAGGGAAACTGCTTGCGGATGAGGGCAAAATTCCTCTAAAGAATGTAACCGCTCAGTCTATCAAAAAGTATCTAAAGGAACATCCTGAGGAGACTGACCGCATAATTTCCTATAATCCCAGTTATGTGTTTTTTAGAGAAACAAAAGACGCTGCCGTAGGCGCTGCCGGTATGCCTCTTGTTGCAGGGAGAAACTTAGCAGTTGATAAATCTGTGTTTCCACTTGGTTCACTTGTCTTTGTATCATCAAGCAGGGCCGACTTTTCCTCTGACGGTGAAGTAAAGACTGTAGTCCCGATGACACGCTTTGCCCTCTGTATGGACACAGGCGGCGCTATTAAAGGCCCGGGCAGGGCTGACTTTTTCTGGGGCAGCGGCAAAGAAGCAGAGTCACAGGCAGGCGTTATGAAACAACACGGCAGAATGTTTTTTATAGTTAAGAAAAAATTTTAATCCAGTTCTGACAACTCTCAAAAAAGTTCAATGCCATCGCAACTAATATGAAGCGAATTCTAAAATACATAATTCTCCCAGCATTACCACTTATTCCGATTGTTCTAATTATCTCGCTTTTTATGCCGGATTTTAACTGGATACCACCGGAATTTAAAAACATCAAAAAATCATACAAAAAAAGCGATGCGCTTTTACTTGACAGACATGGCACTCCAATTGATGAGATACGCACCGACAAAAGAGGCAGACGCCTTAACTGGACACCCGTTAGTGACACTTCAAACGCTTTTTTAGAAATCGTGGTGTTTTCTGAGGACAGGCATTTTTATACTCACTCCGGACTGGACTACAAAGCATTGATAAAGGCTGCAATTGATATATTTGTAAAGAAAAAACGCCGCGGCGCCTCCACAATTACTATGCAACTGGCTGCTGTTTTAAAAAAAGATATTAAGAGCGGAAAAAAAACATTTGTAAAAAAGTTGGATCAAATCCTTGTTGCCCGCCAAATAGAAAAACATTGGACAAAGAATGAAATCCTTGAGGCATATCTAAATCTTATAACTTTCCGCGGGGAACTTCAGGGAATAAGTGCCGCCTCTTATGGTCTCTTTGGAAAATCCCCCTCTGGTTTAAACGAAACGGAGTCACTAATATTAGCTTCTTTGATAGTCTCCCCAAATGCTGACCCTCAAATTACGGCAAAACGCGCCTGTGCCTTAAGTAAATCTATGGTTAAAAATTCCGAATGTTCCCAAATTGAGACTATAACCAAAGAAAGGCTGACCGTACCGTACAGGATTACTCCTGTTGTGTCGTTAGCCCCTCATTTTGCCAGAAAATTCCTGAAAGTAAGCTCTGATAACCTAACAACATCGCTTGACGCTAACCTTCAGAGATACCTCATCGAAATACTCAATAACAGTATCTACCGGCTAAGGCAAAGTAACGTTAAGGACGGAGCTATCCTTGTTGTGGAAAATAAAACCGGCCAGATATTAGGTTATGCCGGCAACTCTGGCTTAAACTCAAGTGCCCGTCACATTGACGGCATTACGGCAAAACGACAGGCAGGGTCAACTCTTAAGCCGTTTCTTTATGAACTGGCGATAGAGAAAAAATATCTCACCGCAGCCTCCTTAATTGAAGACGCTCCGATTCAGATAAAAACAAACTCCGGGCTCTACGTGCCGGAAAACTACGATAACACCTATAAGGGTGCTGTGTCTTTAAGAACCGCTCTTTCTTCATCTATCAACATTCCAGCCGTTAAGACGATACTTCTGACCGCAGTGGAGCCGTTTTACAACCGCCTTAAACAGCTCGGCTTTGATAGCCTTTCTGAGGGGGCCGACTACTACGGCGCCTCACTTGCCTTGGGTTCAGCCGATATAACCCTCATGGAGCTGGTTAATGCCTACAGGACTTTGGCAAACAACGGCATATACAGTCAATTGACGATGACAGTAGATAACACATCCGTTAGCGGTAAAAAAATAATGGATGAGCGGGCAGTTTTTATAATTTCCTCGATACTTTCCGACAGAGAAGCAAGGAGCACAACGTTTGGCCTTGAAAATCCGCTTTCAACGAAATTTTGGAGTGCCGCCAAAACCGGCACAAGTAAAGACATGCGGGATAACTGGTGCGTTGGCTACTCAGACACGTACACGGTAGGGGTGTGGGTAGGAAATTTCTCAGGTGAGCCCATGAGAGACGTTACAGGAATAACAGGCGCTGCCCCCTTGTGGCTTGAGACAATGACATATCTGCACAGCAACAATCCGTCAAAACCCCCACCTGTTGCTCCTGAACTAATACAAAGGGAGGTTTCATTCTCAGCCACATCAGAATCCAGGCGCCTTGAGTGGTTTATTAAAGGCACTGAGCCAAACACTGTTATTTCGACAGTTAAATCCGACAGTACCACTCATATAACATACCCGGTTGATGGCGCTATTTTTGCCATTGACCTGGATATTCCAAAGGACAGCCAGCGCATACCCTTTGAGTACAAACCATCCAGCGGGAATTTTCAATGGGTAATAGACGGTAAAAACACCGGCGTCTTTAAAGACATCTTTCGCTGGAAACCTGCCCACGGTAAACACACCGTCTCCATATCGAATAAAACCGGCAATGTCGTTGACAGTGTTAGGTTTATGGTCAGGTGAAAAGTGATAATGTAAGTTACGTATGACTTGTTAAGAAAACTCCAATATTGTTAGAATGGTTCATGAGTTATGAAATGGAAATTGGTATGTTTAGAGAATCTGTGATAAAAGATACAGTTGAACATATTACCTCTATAGACACTCAAAGAACTGATGAGGTGGTTTTTACTTTGGGATATGAAGGTAGGAGTCTCGAAGATTACCTTAACCGGTTGGTTAAGAACAATGTTCAGATACTT
>JADFYB010000073.1 GCA_015233245.1 Nitrospirota bacterium
TGTGTTTGGTAAGTGTAAAATAGCACCTGAGGGTGTTAAAGTTAGAAATATTGCTTTTGATGTAACACCTGCAAGGTATATAACTGCTATAATAACTGAAAAGGGAGCATTTAGACCGGAGGATTTACATTACCTTGATGACCCGAATTTTGATTACGAAAAGATAAGGATAAAAAAACCTTGAAAGGCGGCAAATTATTGGATGTTCATAACGTATTTGACAGATATGAAAAAGATTTAAAACAAGTTGAGAGGAATCTTACTGATATTTTTAAAAGTGATGCCGTTTTAATTCCTGTCATAGGGCAGCATATAATTGGCGGTGGCGGGAAACGTTTAAGACCTCTGTTTTTGATATTAGCTGCAGCCCTTACCGGCTACATTGGTGATAAGGGCTACATATTTGCCAGCGTGATAGAGGCAATACATACGGCCTCACTGCTTCATGATGATGTGGTTGATGGCGCTGCCGTGCGGCGCGGCAAGACCACCTCACACTCTATATGGGGAAATCATGTGGTGATTTTAGTTGGTGATTATCTCTATGCCAACTCCCTTAGGATAGCGGTTGAACAGCATGATCCGCATATAGTTGAGGCAATAGCTCAGGCTGCTACAAAAATGACTGAGGGTGAAATCCTGCAGTTGCAAAAAATAGCCGACCCTTCTGTCACTGAAGAGGATTACATTAACATAGTGGAAAGAAAGACCGGTTCGCTGTTTTCAGCATCGTGCCGGATAGGAGCTCTGCTTGGCTGCTCACCTGTGGAAAAAGTGGAGGCTCTCACCTCCTTTGGTCTTAAGTGCGGGATAGTGTTTCAGATGTGTGACGATATTTTGGACTTTCAGGCTGATGAAAGTCTTTTAGGAAAGCGGCTTGGAAAAGACCTTATAGAAGGGAAAATCACGCTCCCCTTGATATATCTTCTAAAATATGCTGTTGAAGCTGAGAGAAACGAAGTAACAGACATAATAAAATCCATAGACGAGGGCAAAACAGAAGATGCCGTTGCCGGAGATATGAAAAGGATCATTTCCCTGTTAAAGCGTTATGACATAATCGAAAAAACATACAAAAGAGCGGAGGAAATCGTGTGTGAGGCCAAGGCTGGGCTAACCTTGTTTGATGATTCAGACGAAAAAGAAGCTCTTATGTTAATTGCCGATTATGCTATGAAGAGGGCAACCTAAGGTGCATGCGCTTGTAAAGTTAGCTAAAAACGCTATTTCTGAATACATTAAAAATAAAATTGTAATATCGCCTCCTGAGGATATGGCTCCTGAGATGAGAGGACGGGCAGGAGTTTTTGTATCACTGAAAAAAGGCGGGCAGTTAAGAGGCTGTATAGGAACGTTTTCCCCAATTCGTGAGAACGTTGCAATGGAGATAATCCGAAATGCCTTATCGGCAGCCACAGAGGATCCACGTTTTACTCCGGTGCGTTCCGATGAACTGGAGGAAATAACGTATTCAGTTGATGTTCTTACCGCTCCTCTGAAGGTAAATGACATCTCTGAACTAAACCCTGCAAAATACGGTGTTATCGTTGCATATGGCAACAGACGAGGGTTGCTCTTGCCAGACCTTGAGGGTGTTGACACAGTGGATGAGCAACTGAGGATTACTAAGATGAAGGCCGGAATTGATCCGCTTGAAACTGACGTGGAAATCTATAAGTTTGAAGTCAGGAGATATTTTTGACGGATAAGACTAAGCTTGAACTTGAACTTGAACAACTGGAGAAAGGAGAGCAGTCCGCAGTAAAAAAAGATGTAAAATTTTTTATTTTTTTATTTTTTCTTATATTCTTTATAATTTCAGGATGGTTTTTTTATTATGATTTACGTGTGAGACTGGATAGTCTTAAGAAAGATGTTGACGCTGTATCAGAACGAACTGAAAGCCTCCGTGCATTAGTAGAGAGATTATCTACAATTAAGCAGCCAGTACAGCAAGAGTCGCTGCCACCTCAGCAGGAATTCAACGTACCACAGCAAGAATTTAAGTTACCGCAACAAGAGTTCAAATTGCCACAGCAGGAATTTAAGTTGCCAAAACAGGAGATTCCTCTGCCCCAGCAAGAGGTTAAACCTCCGCAACAATGAGTATATTTGAAATATTGATGTTAATTTGTTTTGGCGCAGCGTGGCCGTGTTCAATTTATAAATCATGTAAGGCAGGCAAAAATGATGGTAAAAGTATCCTTTTTTTAATTATCGTTTTTATAGGATACATTTCCGGGTTTATTCATAAGTTCCTATATAACTTTGACTATGTTATTTACTTATATGTTTTTAATGGCATTATGGTATTGATTGATATTTTGTTGTATGTCAAAAATGCAGGCAAACAAAGCGCTACCTCTGTAGTTTAGCAATCCTGATGATAATATCAGCAAGCAGACGGACCGATATTCCAGCTTTTTATGCTGAGTGGTTCATGCGCAGAATCCGGGCTGGTTACCTTTTTGTTCAAAACCCCTATAATGCGCATAAGCACTCCAAAGTGGATCTTTCAACAGATGCAGTGGATGCAATTGCGTTTTGGACAAAGAATCCGCAACCGTTACTGAGACATCTGGATGAACTTTCGGAGTCAGGATATAAATACTATTTCCAATTCACATTGACCGGATACCCGCCACTAATTGAGCCCTCAGTGCCGCCATTTGATGAGATAATTTCCACTTTTAAAGTGCTAAGTTCTAAAATTGGAGCGGAAAAAGTTATCTGGCGGTTTGATCCAATCATAATTTCTGACATCACGACTGAGGAGTATATTATTAAAAATTTCGAGAAAATTGCAGAACTTCTGCGAAATCATACAAAGAGAGTGGTTATAAGTTTTGTTGATTTCTATAAAAAGGTAATACGGAATCTGGACACTCTTATAAAGACTGCAAATATAAACTTTTATGACATTAATCCAGACACAGAGCGTATCAACCGCATATCACAGTTTCTGTCGCAGATTGCGCATGATAACTCACTTCAGATATACAGCTGTTCGGAGGAACATGATCTTTCGGAGTTTGGCATACAGCGTGGTAAATGTATAGACAATTACTTGCTTAAACAGCTTTTTGGATTTGATAAAAATATAACTAAGGATAAGAATCAGAGAGAGAGATGCGGCTGTGTGGTAAGCCAGGACGTAGGGCACTATGACAGTTGTGTTCATGGTTGTGTGTATTGTTACGCTAACTCAGATAAAGCTGCAGCACAAAAAAACAACATGCGCCACGACCCTGAAAGCCCGTTTTTAATCGGGGGATTTAAAGACTGATGAAACGGATTTATTGTGCCCGCTTCGCCGACTGTATTTCCTCTAAACCCTGTTCTGCCAGAGTAAGTATATCATCAATCTGACCGGTGTTAAATCTGTATCTCTCTAAAGCGGCATAAAAATGATTAAACTTGTCATTAAAATCATCGTTCAGGTAATACATCTTTTCAATTATCTGCTTATAAATTTTCTTACCGGAATGCAGCTCTTCTACGCACTTACAATGATGTGTTGCCATTTCATAATAATATTTTGAATCAATTTCTGACATTTCAGCAACACCAATTAGATTCCCCAAAGTTTTCTCGATTCCTTCATAATAATTTTCTTTAATTTCAACAAAAAATCTGCAATATATAGCAAGCATCAAGTAAGTCAAGGCTACAAAAGAGTGATTTGTATCATATGAAAAACCATACATCTTAAATATTTTTATCACCTCATAGAGACAAAATATCGAATCAGTTACTAGGAAATACAACATTTCAGCAGCTTCTTTATCCTCGATATCACTTCTCTTTGAAATCTTTTTGATAGTACCTCTAATGAAATCTTCTTCTTTGAGTATGTCGCTAAGGCGTCCATGTATTGTTCCACCTGTAGGCGGAGAACCATCATAAAAGTATAACATTGTTCTTGTATTCATGACCATCTTAAGGCTCAGTTCCCAACGACGGTTACGCATACTGTATAAATGTGAGTATGGCGAAACAAAATTATTTTTTATTGTTAAACTATTTACTAAATTAAAGTATACACCATTATTAGTTTCACAGTGAAATTTTATTTTATAATTTGCAATCAAAATTTCCCTCAAATTAACTGAAATAGATAAGTTATTATGCCTGCTATTCATATCATATTTATTTCCCGTATCTTTTTTATCAAATATCATATCAGAAATATTTGATTCAATGATTGATACATTTTCATAAGTGTCCTTGGTTCCTTCTAAAACTCTTTCAACTAATGTTTTTTCTATTTTGTTTACTGATTTTTTATTTAAATGATTTTGAGGAGTCTTGGTGTATTCTTGTATCAAAAGAAGTATCTTCTTTAACTCAAAACAATATGCTTTTGATGCCTGAGCTATCTTATAAAAAAAAGCTGAAACAGTGTAAAGGACAATAACTGCGTGAAGCTTCTCATTTTTCCATGAGGTGTTTAAGCTTAGAAGTTCACTTAGATCGGCAGCACCTGTTTGTATGTCTTTAGCATCCAGACTACATAATAAACGCAACAGAAAGTCATCATCTATTGTTTCATGGTAAGGGTACCAACTATATATTTCCCCACAGGAAGACCAACCGTTTGAAAATACACATGAAAGGAACACATCTCCAATATTTGACAGTAAACTACCTATCATTATCAAAATAGATGAGCGCTGATATGCATATGGCATTGTTTTTGTATCTTTTTTACAGACTTTTAGTAAATTAGTAATGTGCTTCGTTAAAAAATCGTAATTGTCGTCAGTGTTTGCTCCATGACCCGACATACATTGGCAGAAGTATCCTTCGCAAATTTGTTTAAGACTTTTCAAATAATATTCACAAGCTCCACAAGGTAAACGCAAATATTCATTACAGTTTGGATTAGAGCAATAACTGTGACAGGCTCCGGAACTGGAACACGCATCTGTTTGGGTAATATGCTGTTTATTCAAAATCTTACCATTTTTGTAAAAAAGTATATTGGCTATTTTCCAATAGAACTCTGCATTTACAATTTTTTCTTCATAAGCACTTAGTTTTTTCTCTCTCTTAGTGCCACTTATTACATTTAAACTTTTTAAACTCTTTTCTATCTTATAGATTTCAGCAGCATCTATGCCACGTGCATGAGTTTTTTCTGTTACATGTAACAAAGCAATAAACGGCTTATAAATAAGATTGGGTTTAGGATGTTCCTTGTTATTTTTGTAATATTCAAGGGTGGTTTCACTTGCTTCATTATAAATTGCTGATGCTGATGTATAATCTCCACTTTTTTCGTATGTAAGGCCAAGGAGCAACATACCTTTTAAAAACTGGGTGAGCGTGACTGTATTCATAAGGGAAACATCTTTGTTGTTTCGTCTGGGATTTACTGCCTCAAGAAACTCAACGATTGATTTATGATAATCCTCGTTATATAGGTAAAGCTCTCCCAATATGATATGGATAAAGCTGACATTATCGTTAATTACACATTTATCTGAATTATTAATAGTAGTTTTAATTCTTGCTAAATATTTTTTCTTATAGTAACTCTCAACAGATAGTGTCTCGTCCAATGTAAAATTGAATGCTGCTGACTCTGTTCCTGATATTTTAGAAAGAAATGATATTTCGTCAGATATTTTTTTTGTAAATCTGAATTGATAAAAACCATTTGTTATTACGTGAATGTTGTTTTTAACAAGATAATTGATAATTCTGTCAATGAATTCTCTTAAATCAGGAGCTTTGTTTATATCCACAAGCTCAGGCGTCAACTCCATGTCTCTCATTGAAAAGGCATTACGATGAAACTTATATATATGATCAAGCAGAAAAGCAGTAGAGACAAGCAGGTTGTCGCCAAAGTCCTTTATTGCGCGGTTGACAGAAAACATAACCGGTGTGGCAATATGGCTGACTAAACCAAATGTATATTGATCAAAAAAGTCGAACTTAAGGTATAAATATTTTGGATGTTTACCTACAACCAGATTCTTTTCATAAGCCTTTTTATCAGCCAACTCTTTTGTAGTTTGCATAGTTACAAACTTTTCAAAGTAACGTGTGAGTTTTTTAGGAGAACCATTGCTCCTGTATGTTAAATATGTTATAAAGTTTTGAAGTGTTATCATAATTTTTTCAATCTTTGCTATTTCAATTGGTATCTCTTTATCAAAGTAATTTTCAGTAATGTACTCATAATATGCTTGCAGGGTTGCTCCGTATCTCTCTATATATTCAATTGGTAAGAGGTATCTGCACACATACGCCTCACTCATGCTATTGATATCAATTAATCTCCTGTCAGTGGTGTCAGTAAAGAAGCTATTCACATTAATGACATCGTGAAATATACTGCCTATATAATTATGTCTGTCTGATATGTCTGCAAGCGATGCGTCATACATCTCTCTGCCCGCAATAAAAATAAATTTTGCTTTTGCTGTTGTAAGAAAATATTTAAGATTTGCAAGCAGTTTTATTATCACTCTCTGACGGTTTCGTGCATCATCAGCATCATAGTCAACTTGCTTACCCTCGGCATTAAGTATCTCATCAGCCTTAAAAGAACTAGGCGGCTCTATTTTATCCATTTCATCAAATATAAAGATAAATTCAGGTTTCCTTATCAGATTTGGAATTTTGTTTATTTGTGTTAATATCTCAATAATCATGTGTTCAATTTCCCTGACTTCAGCTCTCGGATATTTTTTTGTCTTCTTATTGGTTAATTTAAAGTATGATTTAGTTGCACTACCTATCTCTTCAGAATTTTCATCAATTACTTCTGCGCTTATGCTGTCTCTTAACTCCTTGATATTCTTATTTATATTGGAATAGCTAACAATATTAAACAACCTGAGACGAAAAGGTATGTCTATCAAAAACATTAATACTATAAAATACAGGAAAAATAAGTAATCAGGCTGTGAAGGAATAACTTTAAAAGGTACGTAGCTTTTTGGAATTTGGAGATAGTCATTCTTACCATCTGTAATATGCAGATTGTTTATGCTGTGTAGCCATATGTTTGGCAGCGGTATAAACTCAGCCAAATTTTGAAATGCTTTATTATATAAAATGTTGATATATAAATCCGTATATATAGTCATTCTCTGAAATAACCCTATACAATGAAAATAGTTCAGTAATCTTTCTTGATACACCTTATTTTCACCATTAGTCATATTACTCAAAATCAATGTTATATATTTGTCAATTATTGTATTACCTTTACCAGTTGATATTTCATCACAGATATTCATCTGTGCTTTATTGTTGCAACATTCAGTGTTCAGAAATTTAGATTGTTTATCATCATATACGATATTATCTATTATCCATTTCACAGTAAATTTTCCATTTCCAGATATATTCTTGATATCATAAAAGGAGATGGCTTGACTCGGAAAATATTTTACTAATCTGCTTTCAATTTTAATTTCATTGTTTATTGTGTAAAAAGGAATGCAGTAATATATGAAGCATAGTATAATATTTACAGTTATCAGTTTAATCGTAAAGACTGTCACAGTAAAAAAATTAAATGTTCTGTCAGAAAAAGGAAACAAAAAACGGCGAGTATAGAATTTATCATACTGAGTTATTATGCTTTCTCCAATGAGCCGAAAAATATCAATTTCTTTTAATTCGTCATAGCTTAGGTTAACTCTTATGTAAACACGTTGTGAATAGTTTATAGATTGCACAATCTTTGACCAAATCAACCCTCCAAAAGACCGAATATTATTTATACGTGTTTTGTACCATAGTTCTTTTTCATTATTTTTTCTGCGGTTAGAACTTCGTAAAAGCTTCCGTCTGGTTGAATCTCTATAAGTATCATATATTACAATAAAAAAAAATAATACTATTTCTGTCCATAGAGTATAGTAGTAGTTATAAGATTTACTAATAAATATATAAAAAAGCAACATAAATAATTTAGAAAGAAAATATATAACTAATATAATACCAATATCTTTAATAAATGCCTTGAATTTAATCGCCGAAATGTTTTCGTCACCTATTACTATAAGTTCATCCAGAAAAGTAGATAGCTTAAATTTTTGATTGTATAAATATCGTCGTTTTGAGTGAAAAAACAAAAAAATAATATAAATAATGAAATATATCACCATTAGTATATTTATCAAATTCCACTCAGGTTTCATGAGTGCGAGTAAAAATAAGGGAATAAATATTCTGAAATATCTTGAACTTCTATATTTGTCTGCAATAGGACCAATTACATCCGAAATTACTCTACTTACAAAACTAGTCTTACCCATTCCTCTAAAACCTGTAATTAAATAAGCGCCAGACTTACTCCTGTCTGAAGTGAGGAAACTTTTTAATCTGTCAGTAAGTTCTTCTCGTCCTGTAAATCTATCATCTATATTATCAGGGTCAGATGGACTATGAAAAAAGCCATAGCTATTTAGTTCAAGATAGATTCGCTTTACTTTCGAGGAAAATTCACTCAAATCTACCTTGCTTGCAGCATTTGTTTTTTTGTCATCGTTCATATCAAAACACCCTCGCCCTAATATCATAAAGATTTCTACATCGGCTCACTAACCCACGCTTAATCATAAGAAACATCTCCCAAGTTTTATATTTGGTACACAGCATTGTATAAATTATGCAAAATAGCGCACTTACTAATCTAATGTTATTGTTTTAACACCATAAACAACAATACATATTTAAAAATAAGATGGATTTTACTTCATGTTAGTAATAAAGTCAAGAACTTTTTTTATCACTCTGAAACAAATATTGGTCTTAAGCAGAGGCCAATTGTCACAGTTTTCTTCAGAATATCTCCAGCTCAAGAAATTGCTTATCCAATTATGCTAGAATATTTTAGTTATGTTAAAATACTCCGATACCTAAAAAGCTGTAATATACTCTGGAATAAATATATTGAAAATGAAGGAGTTGCTTAAGTGAAACGACCTCAAATGACGGAACCTCAGATAACCGACAGGTTGATTAAGGAACACGGTCTCAAACCTGATGAATATGAAACGATATTAAAAATACTTGGGCGCATGCCGACTTTTACCGAACTTGGCATCTTTTCGGTAATGTGGTCTGAGCACTGCTCGTACAAAAGCTCCCGGATACACCTTAAAAACTTTCCGACTGAGGCGCCGTGGGTAATTCAAGGCCCGGGGGAAAACGCCGGAGTCATAGATATAGGCGACAATCAGGCTGCCGTGTTTAAAATGGAATCCCATAACCATCCGTCCTTTATAGAGCCATATCAGGGGGCGGCAACAGGTGTGGGAGGCATACTAAGGGATATTTTTACGATGGGCGCAAGACCCATAGCAAGTCTCAACTCCCTGCGCTTTGGCCCACTTACTGACCCATATCAAAAACACCTCTTTAGCGGCGTTGTCTCAGGCATTGCCGGATATGGTAACTGCATAGGGGTGCCCACTGTGGGAGGTGAAATCTACGTCCACCCCTGTTATGCAGGAAATATCCTTGTTAATGCGTTTAATTTAGGAATTGCTGACATTGACCGCATATTTTATGGCAAGGCTACCGGCATTGGCAATCTTATAGTGTATGTCGGCTCAAAAACCGGCAAAGACGGCATCCACGGCGTCACTATGGCCTCTGAGGAGTTTACTGATGACGCTCAGCAGAAAAAACCAAATGTTCAGGTTGGGGATCCGTTTACGGAAAAGCTGCTTCTTGAAGCGTGTCTTGAGGCTATGAAGGAAAACCTCATAGTGGGGATTCAGGACATGGGAGGGGCCGGGCTTACCTCATCGTCTTCTGAGATGGCTGCTCGGGCAAACATGGGTATAGAGCTTGAGCTTAGCCGGGTGCCGCTTAGAGAAGCCAACATGATTCCCTATGAGATAATGCTATCGGAAAGTCAGGAGCGGATGCTTATTGTAGCTGAAGAGAAAAACCTTGAGCCGCTTCTTTCTATATTTAAAAAGTGGGATCTTGAGGCTGCTGCCATTGGGCACGTCAGCGGTGACGGCTATCTCAGGATAAAATGGTTTGATGAAACTGTAGCTGAAATACCGGCCTCAAGAATTTCTACCGAAGCACCTATGTATGACAGACCTCAGTCACGTCCTGACTATCAGGATGAGTTAAACATTCTCGATGAGTCTGAAATAGAAGTACTGACCGACAATAATGATGTTTTACTAAAACTGCTTTCAAGTCCTAACATTGCGTCAAAAGAACTGGTCTGGCAGGAGTATGACCATATGGTACGAACCTCCACCGTAGTGCTCCCTGGCAAGGGCGATGCCGCAGTGATACGAGTGCACGGCAGTAAAAAGGGGATTGCCATGTCGGTTGACTGTAACAGCCGGTACTGCTACCTTGACCCATACATGGGAGGTATTCATACGCTTACAGAGTCAGCACGAAACGTTGCAGCAACTGGCGCTAAACCGCTTGCTGTGACCGACTGTCTTAACTTTGGAAATCCTGAAAAACCGGAGGTTATGTGGCAATTTGCCGAAGCGCTTCGAGGGATAAGCGATGCCTGTCGCGCCCTTGAAATACCTGTAATCAGCGGTAACGTTAGTTTCTATAACGAGACAAAGGGCACTGCGATATACCCTACGCCAACTGTGGGCGTTGTGGGAATTATAGAGGATGTATCACAGGCACTTACTATGGGATTTAAAAACATAGGGGATGTAGTCATATTGCTTGGCCCTTCAACCGGCTCATTAGGCGGCAGCGAGTATCTTAGTCTTTTGCATGGAATTGAGAGAGGACTTCCGCATCCTGTTGATTTAGAAATGGAAATGCAACTGATTGAACTAATGGTAAAATTATGCAAAAATGGGCTTATAGTTAGCTCACATGACTTGTCAGAGGGAGGGCTTGCCGTCGCTCTTGCTGAATCCTCAATAACAGGTAACATTGGACTTAATGCAGAACTTAAAACAATAGCAAAAGGAGTGCGCACCGATACTCTGCTTTATGGGGAGTCGGCAAGCCGCATAGTGGTAAGCGCAAAACCTGACGCAGTAGCCAATATTGAGTCTATGACAAAGGAGGCATCCGTTCCATGCCATGTAATAGGAAAAACAGTGGAAAATAAAATGTTTAAAATAACTATAGATGGTAACATATTAATGAATTTGCCACTAACAACAATATCATCGGCCTATAAAGAGTCACTTCAAAGGGGATTAAATGATCGGGTTTAATGACATACACGAGGAGTGCGGGATATTTGGCGTATTTGGCCACCCTGAGGCGTCCAATCTAACGTATCTGGGACTTTATGCCCTTCAGCACAGAGGACAGGAGGGGGCAGGGATTTGTTCATCAGACGGTAAGACACTATACGTGGAAAAGGGCATAGGGCATGTGTCAGAGGTGTTTTATGAAAAACGGATAAAAAGGCTACCCGGCGATATAGCCATAGGGCACAACAGGTACTCAACCGCAGGCGGGAGCGCTCTTAAAAATGTTCAACCTATCATGGTAAACTTCGCGCTTGGTGCGCTTGCCATAGCTCATAACGGGAATCTGACCAATGCCAATGCGCTCAAACAACGGCTTGAAAGTGACGGCGCAATATTTCAGTCAAGCTCTGATAGCGAGGTTATAATACATCTGATAGCACGCCTCAGGGCATCCTCTGCGGAGGAGAAAATTATACGGGCAGTAAACGAAATCCGAGGCGCTTTCAGTTTATTGATAATGAGAGAAAATGAGCTTATAGCCGTGCGTGACTCTTACGGCGTACGCCCCATGTGCTTAGGGAGCTACAAAGACGCATACGTTGTGGCCTCAGAGACCTGTGCATTTGACCTCATTGGGGCAACTTATATAAGAGACATTGAGCCCGGTGAGATGCTAACAATAGACCGTAATGGTCTGCATTCGTTTAAAGCCATAAAAAGCACAAGACGCGCTCACTGCGTGTTTGAGTTCATATATTTTGCTAGACCCGACAGCAATATATTTGACGGCATAAACGTACACGATATAAGAAAGGAACTTGGTAAGCAGCTTGCAAGGGAATCCAACACTGAGGCTGATGTGGTAATACCGGTTCCGGACTCCGGCGTTATGGCAACAATTGGGTATGCTAACGAAAGCGGTATCCCGTTTGACTTTGGACTTGTCAGAAACCACTACGTGGGACGCACTTTTCTTGAACCTAAGCAAAACATTCGGCATTTCGGAGTTAAAATAAAACTTAATCCAATAAAGTCACTTATAGCCGGAAAACGGGTGGTGGTTATGGATGATTCCATAGTAAGGGGCACTACCAGTAAGAAAATCGTAAAGATGCTGAGAGAAACCGCTATGGCAAAAGAAGTCCACATGAAAATAAGTGCCCCTTGCACGATAAGCCCGTGCTTTTACGGCATAGACACTCCAACCAGAACAGAACTGATTGCCTCAACACATATTGTAGAGGAAATCAGAAAATACATCACTGCCGACTCCCTATCGTACCTTTCACTTGAAGGCCTTAAATTAGCTATACCCAACCCTGAAGACTATTGTTACGCATGTTTTAATAATAAATACCCGATAGCGCTGCAAGAGATGGCTGATGTTGACTATGCCCAGATGGAGTTGTTTTTTGCATAAGTAAAGGGTTAGGACTGGATGTGAGGTACGTTTCTTGTGGATGCAGTGCCTGAAGAGTTAAAAGACAACCAGCCAGTTCTTGACAATCTTATTTCATACTGGAAAGACAAAAAAAATTAAGGAAATTATAGACTTTGAAAAAGCTGAAGCACAAGCCGGAGGCCAAGCTTATATTGATTTCCTTAAATACATAAAGTTAAGTGTTGGCGGCATTTTAAAAACCGGTAAAGAATCCAAAGAGACCATAAGAAACATATTGAGCCACGCCTTAGTGAAATGATTAACACCGCCAACGATCTCATAATTGAAGACCTCGATAAACTTAGTATTGGTATTGCCGAGGATCCTTTTTTAAATAAGGTGTTGGTTTTTTTCGTTCCTAGCTATTTTGTTGATCTTATAATCAAAACTGCAAAAGACTTTTTTTCTTATGTATCCATAACTTTTAAATTTCTTGATGTTGATAAACAACCCTTTATGTAACTTTCGGCTCAGGGAGAATATTTTAACGAGCAGAAAGTAAAAAACAGAATATCGTTTTTAGAAAATACTCTAAACACTTATTCACTTACAAAAAAAGAGCGTGGTAAAACTTTTTTTGACCTGGGCAAAAATTATGCGTGATATATAAGCACAACAAGGCCCTTGAGTACTGTTTTGAGAGTTTAAAAATCAGTAAGGAAATTAGAGATAAAAGGGTGGAGGCAAATGTCCTTTTTAACCTTGCGATGTTATATAAGGCAACAGGCAAAGCGAAGAAGTCAGCAAACTGCCTGAAAGAGATGATAGAAATAAATAAGACGATAAAAAGCTATGAAATGTAACAGGTATTAAAGAAAGAGTTTGGAATAGAGGGGTAAGGCAGCATTTTCAAGTTAACAGCCTCTCTAACCTCCGGTTATTGTCAGCGGTAACTACCGGCCACAACGGCCTATAGGCCATATTGCCCCATTTATCACACTTTCCTAAAAATCGTTTAATTTTATATAGTTATCAAAACTACGTTTTTACAGGCCGGCCAATTTGACCTGTTATTTTTGTCTCTGTCTTTCGTAAACTATAGCCTTCACATAAAATATCCTTATTTATCAATCGTTTAAATAATTGGCATGAAAATTGATATTACATAAGTATAATTAGCTGTTTTTACTAACAGCCTGAAAACTGATAAGGAGGTAGAACATGATGTTTGGACGACGTTTAACAGGAAGAGATTTATTCGGATTTGGGTTGGATCCATGGGGAGGCTTTGGCAACTTAGAGGACAGTATGAGTAAGATCCAAAATCAAATAGCAGAGAGGATGAGTGAGACACAAAAGGAAATCAACAAGGCTTTCACAAGCCTTGACAAGCCGTATTCGGGGCAAATTCCGGCAGTAAACGTGTGGACAAAAGAGGATGGGGCATATCTGACATGCCAAATACCCGGCGTCACACCTGAGGACATGGAAATATCCGTAACGGGCAAGACTTTGACGCTAAAAGGTTCACGCAAAGCTGAGACACATGAGGAGGAGCAGTCGTATCACAGAGCAGAACGCTGGACGGGTAATTTTGTAAGAACTCTGTCGCTGCCTTTTGACATTGATGCTAATAAGGTTGATGCCAATTTTTCAAAAGGCACTCTTAGTGTGACACTACCTATAGCAGAGGCGGAAAAACCAAGAAAAATAGAAATCAAAAGCCAATAATTTTATAAGGAAAGGAGGTTTATGACGATGTCAAATGAAACACAAGTAATGAAAGACTCAGGAGCAGTAGAGAAACCTGAAAGGACAAGGGCAACTAAAGTTTATACACCGGCTGTGGACATTGTGGAAAAGGATGGGGAGATAGTGCTTACAGCGGATATGCCCGGCGTGGATGAGAGCACGGTTGAGGTAACACTTCTTGACAATGTGCTGACCATATATGGGACAGTTGGGGAAATGGCGCCAGAGGGCTATAAACTCTCATACGCCGAGTACAAAGTGGGCGACTATGAAAGGAG
>JADFYB010000004.1:0-10471 GCA_015233245.1 Nitrospirota bacterium
TGGTAAATTAGTAGCTAACTAATCTTTACACCACGGTCAACATTGTAAATCTACAGACAGTAGATTGTCAATTATAAACTCCCCTGCCAACAACTATAACCTCATAGTTTCGGTGCTAAAGCGATGATGTTTCCCCTTATGGCATTACAGTATACTTCCTTTTATCTGCAAATAAGAATTCATACACGGCCAGTTTGTAAGTAAAACGAAGAGGAGAGATCAGTAAGGGGAAATGTGGTTTTAAAATAGTACAATTGCTCACATAAATCTAAGACCTCATGTTGTGTGCAAATAAATTCAGATTCCAGCTTAGGATCAACATCTTGTTTTTCTTTACTCATTTATTTTATACTAAAAATGTATTTTACTAATTTAGTAATTTAATAAGGAGCGCTATGAACGAACAAAAAACAATCGTTAGAAAAATAAGCCGGGGGTTTCAAATAACTATTCCACGAACCCTGCGGGAAACTTTTGGTCTTCATATCGGAGACATGATTGAGTTTGAGCAAAAAGACGACATGTTTATATTACGACCGGTGGAGGTTATAAGAAGAAAGGAAATGGTTCAAAAGTTAAAACATATTTTGGAGAATCAACAGGAAAATGAGTTTAGCGATCTTTCAGAGGATGAAATAATGACAATTGCCAATGAAGAAATTACAAAGAGCAGAAAGAAACGAAAGAAGCAGTAATTTATAAAATGAAGGTCGTAATAGATTGCAACATTTTTATTTCTGCAGGTTTAAACAGAGGTACTTGCCGGGATTTAATTTATGAACTGATTGAACATCATACAGTGTACTTTTCACCAGAAATTATCGAGGAATACACCGTTGTAATCAACAGGCCGAAATTTCAAAAAGTCCCTGCTTTTAATTTGATTTTGCAGGATTTAGGAACAGTTGCAATAATAGTTAAACCAGCTCAACACTCTTTTAAACTTGCTGATCCCAACGATGAAACCTACCTTTCCACAGCGTTAACAGCTAAAGCCGATGTAGTTATCACTGGAAATAAAAAACATTTTCCTCTTAATGAGTACGAGGGAGTAAAAATTATAAGCCCAAGAGAATTTTTAGATTTACTCTGACATTCCCGTTGATGCAATCTTCTTGATTGCGCAGCGTTGTTTGGCAAATACACTTTCCGGTGGTGAAGCGCAAAGACTGAGGCTCTGTCGTGAGTTATCAAAACGGGCAACTGGACGCACCATCTATATTTTGGATGAGCCCACAACGGGGCTTCATTTTGTTGATGATGTTATCTGGTCATCCGACTACGTGATAGATTTAGGCCCTGAGGGCGGCAACTTTGGCGACCACGTGATAGCCAAGGGCACACCTGAAGAGATTTCATTAAATAAGAATTCATACACCGGCCAGTTTTTAAGTAAAACGAAGAGGAGAACTATGTAAGGGGAAATGACGAATCCTTTTTAGACATAATCGTGACATCTCTGGAAATGGGTTAACGAAAAACTTACAAATAATTCTTTATTTAGCTTAAAAACGTAAAAGACTCTATTGACAATATTTATGTTACTATAATAGAATCACATATGAGTAATAGGAATGCTATTATTGTAATGCCTGCATATAATGAGTCTGGCAATATTTATCACCTAGTAAAAAAACTGAGAAATTATATAAATAAGGTGATTGTGGTTGATGATGGTTCTAAAGATAATACAAGTGAATTAGCTGAAACAGCTGGTGCTACTGTTATACATATTTTATCTAATAGTGGCTATACAAACGCGGTTATGACTGGATTTAAATATGCCATAGACAATGGCAGCTCAGAAATAGTGACTTTTGATGCTGATGGTGCTCATAATCCTGACGAGGTATTGCAGCTCATCAATAAATATTATGAAAGTAAAAGTGAGTTATTCATAGGTAATAGATTTGATGTGCATTTACCAAACGTAGTCTCATCATCTACTTTATGGGCTAACTTTTTTGCTAGCAGAATAATGAATCTTATTATGGGCACTCAATTGATTGATGTTTCATGTGGTTTTCGTATTTATGACACAAAGTTAGCACTAACATTAATGAAAGAGCAACTATCCTCTGGCTATGGTTTGCCTTATCACTCAATTGTAATAGCAATCAACAGCGGATATAAAGTAAGCAACTATCCTGTAAGTGTATATTACGATGCTAGTAAGGTAATCTGTACAAAAAAAATAGAATTTATAGATTTATTATCTGTACTAGTAGAGGCTACTAAGTCAAATTATATTATAAATACTGAACTGATTAGTTTATCAGAGTCAGTTTATAATCTAATACCACTCACAATTAAAATAGATAATATTACATTATGTTTACATCCAATTATTACAGAATCCAGTTATTTGTTTCAAGCACAAAATACAAAATATGAGAGAATAATTGGCAGGTTATATGATTTTGATCAGTTTTCTGCTAAAAAAAATCAATTTGCATAAAAGACTATTATGAAATATTTTATAGATTCTTTTTACTCTGTACAAATTGCACATATTGGTCTAATTCCAGACGGTACCAGACGTTGGTCCAATCGTGAAGGAATCGCCTTTTATGATGGGTATGTTCATGCTATGCATAAACTTATAGAGATTATGAGATATTGTTTTAAGGAGGATTTTTGCACTATAAGTGTATATTTATCAAGCATTCAAAACTTTAAGAGATCTGAATCAGAAATCACTGCTTTTTGTAAAGCAGAGGCCCTTCTATGTAACGAATTACTAATTTCATTAGCAGATGAACTTAATGTTAAGGTGAAGCTATCTGGAAAATTAAGTATTTTACCCGATTATTTTAAAGAAGCTTTGAAAATTATTGAAAAGAAAACAGAGCAAAATTATTTAAGAAATATTTATTTGTTAGTTGCGTATAATCCTTTAGAAGAGATAATAGATGCATTTCAAAAAACAAATATAAATGAAAATTTTATTGATCACTTATGGGTAACTCAACCTTTAGATTTAGTAATTAGAACCTCAGGTGTTACCCTTTTAAGTAATTTTCTGCCATTACAATCAGGGTACGCCAGACTTTACACAATAGACAAATTGTTTAACGATACTGATATTACAGACTATAGACGTATTATTTCTGAATTTAAAGGTATAGAAAGAGTTTTCGGCGAATAATGTTCAATAAAAAAAGGAGTTGTCTAATGAATAACGGATTTAAGAAGTCAGAATTTCCCTTATGTAAACTAGTACATTCGAAAGAAGAAGTGTATCAGTATGCTACAAGTAAAATCAAAACTGCTAAAAACACTATAAGGCATGCTGCGTTAGCACCATCAATTCATAGTAATCCTGAGAACTCTATGTACAAGCACTATGAAGAAGCTATTATTGAGAAAGTTAAAGACGATAATTTAAAGTATCGGTATATTACAATTTTTGATAATAATCATGATCGGATTGACAGAATATGTCAAATATTTTCTCATGGTAGTAGTTCTTTTAAGTCAGCATATTTTAAACACTTTAATAGAAACCTGCCACTTTTTTCATTTATACTGTTTGATGAGGACGAGATAATAACCTACTATCCATCATACGAAACTGTGAAAGATAGCTTTTTATTTTTATCCTACTCAAACGTAGGAATAATGTATTCAAACTATTTTGATTTATTATGGAGCAATGCAGAAAAAATTGAAAATCACAGCAAAGCAAAAGCTATCAAAGATAAATTAAGCAATTCATTGTGAAATCTCTTAAATTTATAAAGCGATATCCAGTTAATAAGTGGGTTATTTGGATTGGTGCTGGTATATCTTATCCTGTCTTGCCTCTTGGGATACCCCTTACTCAATTTTGTCTTCAGACAACCTGCGGAGAAAGTGTTATGAAAAGAATATTTGATATTTGGGGAAAAGCTAATAACCTTGTAAAATATCCAAATGTTACATCACCACTAGGAGTCGCTCCGAGGTTAGAATCTGTACTTGGTGAGATAGACAATCTACAAGCGAAAACTAACAATTGCGACTTTAATTTTATGGAGGGTTTTAATTCTTTTCTAAATGCACCATACAATGAAAAGCATTTACACATTGCCCATCTTATTACATTAGGTGCTGATGTTATCTCTACAAATTTTGATTATTGTGTACAGAAGGCATATAGCAGTATTGAGGGAGATAATGACTACCTGGTACGTTATGATGTCGATAATATTTCTTATTTTAAGTCTAAAGGAAAAATAAACTCAGGTACATTATGGCATATACACGGCGTGGCAGAGAACATAAGAAACCTTGGCGCTACTATCAGGGTTATAAAGGATGGTTTAAATATTAAGTTTCAAGAATACCTTGAAAAACGTTTACATGACGGGTGTGCATTGATTTTTCTTGGCTATAGCTTAAGTGATTATTTTGATGTAAATATGTACTTTACTTCAAAGCAAAACAATATTTTCAAAAACAGTTTTATGGCATTTGTTCAACATACAGGATCACAATTTCCTGATAACATTAAAGAGCTAATATCTTTGTTTAGAAATTATAAACTAGAGGAAACTGATACTACTGAATATTTAGCACTTTTAACCGGTTGTAAATATGCCTCACAATTTTTATCTAATAAATGGGAGGCAATTTTTATTTCTAAGACGAGTCTTATTAACACATATAAAATTAAATATATTCTGTTGTGTAAAATCTCAAACATGCTTGGGATAAATATTAATTTACTAGATTTACTTGCATTTCAAAAAGCAGTTGAAAGCGAGGATTATTTTGAGCCTTTTGACTTTTTTCAAACGTTAGCAATTACTTGTAGGTTACCGGCTATGGTTAAGGAGGCACTTTATTATGATAAAAAAAGTTACAATATCATTAAAACCTCTCCTGATTTGTTAGGCTACTACTATGAACATGGAGATTTAAGACGAGCACTAAGTTTAACGAAAAGTTTAGAACAATTATTTGAAGATGCTAAAAGCACTGATAAGGAATTGGGTTGGAGTACCTATACTTCAATGTCTGTTCATTGCAGACTAATTGTTTTAAAGTTGCTCAAGACCCCTTTTTCAAAGAAAATAAGAAAAGAAGATTTGTTACAAATTGATAAATTATTTAAACTAACTTACTTACTTTCTCATCGTCCTTTGAAAGATAATAAATATGTAAATCAGGTAACTACTGCTTTAAGGTTTCATTTGATTTTTCAAACAATAATTGATTGTAAGTTAAATGTTAATTTAGAAAATAAAATATTGAAGGCATATGGTGAAATTGCAAGTATAAGTGGATTCGTAGGTTCTTACAGGGATATCTCTTTAGCAAATTATTTTTCATTTAAATATAACAGTAAAAAAAGCTCATTATGTGAAGCAATCGAATTTGCTAATAAGTCTATAGAGTTATCTCAGCTTATTGGTGATTTTAAAGGTATCAAAAGAGCAAAAAGATTGTTATACCTTTTTAAACTAAATAAGATCATATGAAAAATGGTGTCTCTTCGGTAGGCGTGCGTAATATAGCGAAAGCGTCTCATTAACCAATCCTGGCAAGTGTCATAATTACACTTGAAAGTGCAAGCAGGTTATTTGGCTTACAAAACAAATAGTCAATCATCCATCTTTTACGCAACAGCCAGCTCAAAAGCGTCGTGCAGCTCACGCACGGCAAGCTCCGTGTATTTAGCGTCTATTACGCACGAGATTTTTATCTCAGACGTGCTTATCATCATGATGTTTATATTGTTTGACGAAAGGGTTTGAAACATCTTTGCAGCCGCCCCGGAGTGGGTTCTCATGCCGGCGCCTATTATGGAAATCTTAGATATGTTGTCGTTTAAGACAACTCCCTCAGCTTTAAGCTCTCCGGCCACCTTCTCGGTTATTGCCTGTGCCGCCTTAGAATCCGTTTTAGGCACTGTGAAAGAAATATCAGCGGCTTTACTGTCAGTGCTAATGTTTTGCACTATCATATCTACCACAATACCCGCATCAGCAATGTTTGTAAACAGAGTTGAAGCAATACCCGGTCTGTCCGGAACGCCACGCACCGTAAGCTTTACCTGATTTTTATCATAGGCCACACCGGAGACCACCACCTTTTCCATCTCACTGTCCTCCTTTATTACTAAAGTGCCGGGAACGTCATTAAAACTTGATCGCACCACTACCGGCACATCGTATTTCTTAGCATATTCCACTGACCTTGTCTGAAGCACCTTTGCTCCGAGACTTGCCAGCTCAAGCATCTCATCATAAGAGATTTTGGTTAGTTTCCGCGCGTTTTTAACAACGTTTGGATCTGTCGTATAAACTCCGTCCACATCTGTATATATTTCACACAAATCGGCTCTTATAGCGGCACTGACTGCCACAGCACTAAGGTCAGAGCCTCCGCGGCCAAGTGTTGTTACATCTGCTCCCGTATTTGTTATCCCCTGAAACCCCGCTATCACTGGTATATAACCCTCTTTAAGAGCCACCGTTACACGCGCTGCATCTACTTTTTCTATCTTTGCCCGTGTGTGTTCACAAGTTGTGAAAACTCCAGCCTGTCTGCCAGAAAGCGATATTGACCTCTCACCCAGTGCCTCTATTGCTATTGCCGTAAGAGCAGCACTTATCCGCTCTCCACTGGATAGCAGCATGTCCATATCGCGTGTTGCAGGATTAGGGTTTATCTCCTGTGCCAGATTGATTAATCTATCGGTCTCACCAGACATCGCTGACACAATAAGCACAACATCATGTCCTTCTCGCTTTGTCCTTACCGCACGCTCAGCTACCGCCTTGATTCGTTCCTTACTGCCAACCGATGTGCCACCATACTTCTGCACTATTAACATATTATTTCACCGCCGTTTCTTTAGAGCCTATAAAATAATCCATAAGCGTATGCCCTGAGGTTATAGTCATACACCCTGAGGTTGCAATTATATTTTCATCGTAAGATTTCACCGGACTTTCTATTTCCTTTGTCGAATCATAAATAATAAACGGTACAGGTTCCCGGCTGTGGGTCTTTATGCTTATCGGAGTTGCATGATCCGGCATTATTAACAGCCTGAAATCATGTCTGCCCATAAGTTTACTAAATACGCCACCGACAATGTATTTATCAAAATCCTCGATTGCGCGGATTTTATCATTAAGATTTCCCGTGTGTCCGGCCTCATCGGGAGCCTCAACGTGTATATAGACAAAGTCGGCGTCATTCAGAGCATTAACCCCGTAGCTTGCCTTGCCCTCGTAATTGGTATCAAGATAGCCGGTTATCCCAGGAACTTGTATTATTTTTAATCCTGCAGCAACTCCAAGTCCTCGTGTTAAGTCAACTGCACTAATGAGAGCTCCATCAAGTTTATATTTTTCTTTAAATAGCGGCAACAAAGGACGCTTGCCCTGTCCCCAGAGCCAAATGCTTGTGGCTGGTTTTTTACCGCCCCCAACCCTTCGGACATTTACCTCATGCGTCTTAAGTATATCCTCTGATGCCGTCATAAGGTCTCTTAAAATGTTCGATTTGTGTCCTTTAGGCAAAAACTCAACTATCGGTTTACCGGTTATATCATGAGGTGGTGTGCAATCAATGTCAGTGAGCCCGTTTTTCCAGACCATCAGATGACGATAACTTATACCGGGATAGAATTTGAAATCACTATTAGAAGGAACCGAGGCTGCCATTGCCTCAATCAGTGCCCCACCCTCTTCAGTTGTAATGTGGCCGGAGCTATAGTCCTCCATTATGGTCTGCCCATCCACAGTTTTCAATGTAACCAAATTACAGCGATAGGCAACATCGGTTGAATGTAGATCAATACCCATACTTAGAGCCTCAAACGGCGCTCTGCCTGTGTAGTAAAGAGTGGGATCATAGCCCAAAATGCTTAAGTTAGCTACATCAGAGCCAGGCGGCAAACCCTCCGGCACTGTCTGAACTCCACCAACTGTGCCCCCTGTGGCAAGCATATCCATATTTGGCGTGTGTGCTTTCATAAGGGGAGTAAGCCCTCCAATGGAGTCAATCGGACGGTCGGCCATCCCGTCTCCTATCAAAACAATGTATTTCATGTTGTTGTGTTTTCTCCAATATATTTAACCACAGATGTACACAGATAGACACAGATAAATTTAATAATCATAATCTGTGTTCATCCGTGTTTATCTGTGTTTGAAAAGAATAATGACTTTTATAATAGCTTTTCAATATATTCCTCAACAGAAGCCATATCAGACCACACCTGAAGGGGGTCTTTGGTGACTTTAAACACCGTGTCAGGGTCTTTCAGGCCATTTCCGGTAAGGGTGCAAACAATGGATGTACCCTGTTCAAAATAACCCATCTTTGTGAGTTTTATAGCTCCTGCAATTGTGGCAGCAGAAGCTGGTTCACAGAAAACTCCTTCAACTTTGGCAACAAGTGCGTAAGCTTCAAGAATTTCCTCATCTGTTACGGAGTCAATAAGACCGCCGGATTCATCCCTTGCCGCCTCTGCGCGTTTCCAACTGGCAGGATTTCCGATTCTTATAGCCGATGCCACTGTCTCTGGCTTTGCCACCGGCTTGCCAAGCACTATGGGAGCTGCCCCTGCTGCCTGAAATCCGACCATCTTAGGCAGGGAATCTATCTTGCCATGTGATTTGTATTCATTGTACCCTTTCCAGTAAGCCGTGATGTTGCCGGCGTTTCCAACCGGTAAGACATGATAGTGCGGAGCGCAAGACATCTGGTCGCAAATCTCAAACGCTGCAGTCTTTTGTCCCTCCAATCTGAAAGGATTTATCGAATTAACCAAGGTTACTGGATATTTTGTAACCACATCTTTCACTATATTAAGAGCATCATCAAAATTTCCCTTTATCTGAAGCACTGCAGCGCCATGAATAATTGCCTGAGCAAGCTTTCCCATAGCGATTTTTCCTTCTGGGATAATCACGATGGCGCTTATACCTGCCCTTGCTGCAAAAGCAGCGGCTGAAGCGGATGTGTTACCAGTAGAGGCGCAGATAACGGCGCGGCAGCCCTCCTCCACAGCTTTGGATATTGCTACTGTCATCCCCCTGTCTTTAAAAGAGCCGGTTGGATTTAAACCGTCAAACTTAAAATACAAGTTGGCCTTGAGACCTATCTTTTTACAAAGATTCCTTGCCGGTATTAAGGGAGTGTTCCCCTCATTAAGTGTAATTACAGGGGTTTTTTCGGTAACTGGAAGATATTCCCTGTATTTTTCTATTAGTCCATTCCACTGTAACTTTGCAGGCATCGTACCTCCGTCTGCATCTAATGACATTTAACCTCCATTAACCTCCGTGAGTTTACTGTAAGATGTCTCCCTCTACAAGCTCAACTTCTACACCTTTTTCCCTGAGCGCTGCAACCGCCTTATCCACAAGCTCATCCGTGCCGTCTATCTCAAGAACCATTTCACCTACTGTATCGGTAATCCTTGCCCGCCTGATGTTTGGCGTAATCTCAAATTGTCTGGCTACCGTAAAAACGATCGGCTCTTTTATCAGGTCCGGAGGAAATGTTAATTTTATGCGCCTTTTCATAGGTTAAACCCCAAAATCAGTCGGGCATCCTCCGGCAATTGCGGGCACAATAGAAATCTCAGCTCCATCTACAACCTGCGTCTCTTCTGCCGACAGAAAGCGAATGTCTTCCTCATTAACATATACGTTGACAAAACGGCGAATTTTGCCGCCATCGGAAATCCTCTCGGCTATCCCCGGATACTTTGAGTCAAGTTCAGATACTATGCCTATGACAGTGCCTGCTGAGGCCTCCACTACATCTTTCCCCTCTGTCAGCCTCTGAAGCGGGGTTGGGATTCTCACTTTGACAGCCATATGACCTCCTTGATTTATGTATTTTGGATTTTTTTCAATGCTTCTTCAAAAGATTTCATGTTTGGTGCAATGTGGTGAGGACCACCCATGTGCCCGTTTAACGCCTCCTGGGTTTTAAGTCCGTTACCGGTTACGCATATAACAGTGGTTTCATTTTTCCCGATAACCCCTTGTGCTGCAAGTTTCTTAGTGACTGCCACAGTTACGCCTCCTGCAGTCTCGGCAAAAATCCCCTCGGTTTTAGCCAGAAGTTTAATACCGTCTATGATTTCCTGATCGGTCACGCTGGCTCCACCCCCCTGGGTCTCTTGTGTAATCTTAAGGGCATAGTAACCGTCAGCTGGATTCCCTATTGCCAGGGATTTAGCTATAGTGTTGGGTTTAACCGGTCTTATAGCATCCGTGTGGTTATTGAGAGCTGTGATTATAGGACTGCAACCCTCAGCCTGAGCTGCAAACACACGGGTCTCCAGTTTTTTGAGAACTCCTATTTTTTGAAACTCTGTAAAACTCTTCCACACCTTTGTAAGCAGCGAGCCGCTAGCACACGGTACTATCACATTATCGGGAGCAGTCCAGTTCAGCTGCTCTATGATTTCAAATCCGAGGGTCTTTGACCCTTCGGCATAAAACGGCCTGATGTT
>JADFYB010000004.1:10571-38901 GCA_015233245.1 Nitrospirota bacterium
TCGCCGTCAATAGGCAGAAGCTCCCTGTATCGCCACAGATTAGCGGGTCTTTGCATTATTTTTTTACGATTTAATGCCTTCTTTATCTTATTATAGTCATAGACGGCCTCAAGTGGCCCAAAACAAAACTCACAAACATATATGGGATCTATCTGATATTCCCTTCCGCACTCACGACACTTTAACCCTGAAACAAAACCCATCTACAGACCTCCTTAACAGCTCTCTGTCCACGGCGCTGCCGCACGTGAAATGAGCTTATTGCGGGGAAGCTAATGTCCACACAACACAATACTAAAATATTTGAAGATATTTTGTAAACTGCGGTGCGATGATTTATAAAAAAAGTAAATTAATAAGAGAAGTAAGGGAAAAGGCGCTGCCCTTTCCCTTAACCCTATCCCACACGGGGAATGATTCCCCGTGACCCCCGGTTTTTTGACAATGATTATGTGTTTTATTCTAATGCTGTTTTATTTTCCATGTGGGTAGCGAATTTTTTAACCAGTGTTCCGCCGCTTAAAAAGTCTCATTGCGAGCTCCGCACAGAGGAAAAATGTTAAAATGCCAGTAAAAGAAGATGAATAAATATGAAATAATTATCTATTGGAGCAATGAGGACGAATCATTCATAACTGAAGCACCCGAACTTACTGCAAAAGGACGGTTGATGTATGCGTAGGCTAAGAATCGTAATCCATCATTAAAATGACAGTATTACAGAGGATTAGGCAAAAGATAATTGATAAGGATTATTACATATCTTCACACGCTGAAGATGAAATGTTTGATGACGGATTAAACAGAGATGATATTGAAAATGTAATATTGACAGGCAGGATAGATAAAAAACTTCTTACAGACGTCAGAGGGACGAGATATAGGATAGAAGGTCTTTCTTTGAATGGAGAGATTGTATATGTTATATGCCGGTTCAAAGAAAATGGAAATCTTATAATAGTTACAGCATATATGGTAACGGAGGGATTATGATTTGTGAATTTTGTGGTGGCAACACTACCGTTAAAAGAGTCAAGAGACAGCATTGGCTTCATGACAGGTTATATATCGTTGAAAATGTTGAAGCAGAAGTCTGTACAGAATGTGGAGAAAGATATTTTCATATAAAAACACTGGAAAACATTGATAGAGTTCTTGGTAGTGAACATAAAGTAAAAGAAAAAATTGGTGTCGAGATTGTTACACTGTAACAGTGTCAACCAAATATCGAAATTCTATATAATCGTTAAAAAAAGGTAGCTTGTTTTCCTTGAGATGTGTTAATATTTTCGCTGAGTGTCTTTTCAGTTTAGCTAAAAGTGCAGGATGGTATTTATAGTTGAAGATACTACAGATTATATATGAAAGTGCGGGTAGTCCTTTTGGGTTTGGAGGGGCTGGGGTAAGGGCGTATGAAATATACAGCAGGCTTACCGAACGGCATGATATAACCCTCCTTTGCATGAAATATAAGGGAGCTAAGGACGGGGTTAAAGACGGTCTTAAGCATGTTTTTGTTGGCATTGAAAACAGAAGTCTCACAAAGAGCGTTATAGCCTACACGTTTAAGGCAGGGCGGTATGTAAAGAAATTCGGTGGCAATTTTGATATAATAGTGGAAAATTTCCTCCCATCAACACCTTTTTTCGCTAAATTTTTTACCTCCACACCAGTGGTGCTTCAGGTGCAGGGGATAATGGAAAAACATTCGTTTAATAAATTCAGCCCGCTCTACTCTATCCCCATGTACGGGGTGGAGAGTGTTTATCCGAGTTTTTACGACCGGCTGCTTTTTGTCTCTGAGGTTACAAGACGAAAGGTCATGTCTAATGTATCAATGGGAAACGCAATAAGCACGGTTATCCCTAACGGGGTAAATCAGGAGCTTTTAGAGACTGAACCGGTTGAAAAACCATATGTGCTTTTTTTCAGCCGCATTGATATTTACACTAAGGGGCTCGATATATTAATGAAGGCTTTTAATGAAATAGCTGATAAGTATCCCGATATAACACTAAAACTTGCTGGTTATGAATTTGATAATGCCTCACTTCTGATAGCAAGGCAGAGTCAAAAACTCAGACAGAAGATTCAATACGTTGGGTTTGTATCGGGGGCCGAAAAAATAAAACTCCTGCAAGAGGCTATGATTGTGGTACTACCCTCACGGCATGAATCCCAGCCGGTCAGCATTTTAGAAGCTGCGGCTTGCGAAAAGCCGGTTATAGTCAGTGATGTTGACGAACTCTTGTTTGTCAGTGAAAACGACATCGGGTTGACATTTAAGTCTCAAAACCATGAAAGTCTGGCCGCTAAAATGGAACAACTAATTAGAGAACAATCACTCCGGCAGGCTTTTGGAAAACGAGGACGCGCCTATGCCTCTAAATTCCTCTGGGACTCTATAGCACTAAAATACGAGAGCTTTCTGACAGGCTTTGTGCAGTAAATTGACAAACTCAGCTTAAAGTTTATACACTTTAACAGCAGTTTTTACATAAACCTTAGCCCTTTCGAGTGATAACATGTGGTGGGCTGAGAATAAAGAAATAATGGAGGGTTTTATGAGAAGGATTGTACTTGGCATTTTGGTAGTCACGTTGTTTTCGTTATCATATGGAATACTTACAGCAACCGCAGAAGAGGCTATAACTTACAAACCTCCTAAGCTTGGAATGCCCAGTGTCCGTGTCGGAGCAGGTACACGAACTATTGGCAGCAAAACAGATGTTTTATTGGCTCTTGTACCAGAACATGCGGGTTTAACCACAGAGACACAGCCGGCTGTTTGCTGGTATATGTCCAAACCGAGAAAGGCAAAATTAGAAATTAAATTACTTGCAACTAAGACAGCAGCCCCTGTATTAGACAAAGAGATTGAAAAGCCAGCAAAGGGTGGAATTTACTGCGCTAAGTTAAAAGACTACGGCATTACTCTTGAAAAGGAGACTGAATATAAGTGGTTGATATCGGCTATTGACGAAAAGGGACAAATTTCAAAAGGCATTTACGGTGGCGGCAGTATAATAGTAACCGACCCCTCTGATGAATTTATAAAAAAAGTATCCGTTGCAAAAGATAGTCAAGTACCTTTCATAAGCGCAAGCACTGGATATTGGTATGACGCAGTGGAAAGTATTTCAGAATTAATAACTAAACACCCTAAGGACAAGAACTTACGGGCTGTCAGAGCATCTCTCTTACATCAAGTTGGCCTGGAACAAGCAGCTGATTTTGACAAAAAGGCTTCAAAGTGATTAAGTAATATAACCTTAATGTGTTTTAAAACATGCTGCAATATTTAAAATTTACCGCAGCATGTTTTTTTTACACTTCTTGTATACTCTCAGGCCATTCATCCTAACTTCTTAAAACCACATGATAAAAAAAATCTTAAAAAAATCTTAAAACGTATATTTTTTACTTGACATTTCTAAAATTGTGTGCTACGATACGCACGTGCTGGGCTTAAACCTCGGTAGTAAGCGGTGGGAGCTGCTTCTGAGGTAGTAAAAATCTAATTTTTAGATTTGATTTTATAATTTTTTGATAAGGAATCTGAAATGGGAAAGAAGATACTAAAAAAACTTTTTTTACTAAGCGCTCTTTTTGTATTCCTGTACGGATGCGCAGAACATCAGGCAAACAAAGGTGATTTTTACTATGCTGATGGAAATTCATGGAATAATAACGAACTAAAAGCAAACTTGCTTGATACTAAAATACAAAACGAATCTGCAACGGATGAATTCTCCTCTGCCAATACTGCTGAACACTACTATAATAAACTCACTACAGAACCTGAGGAGAACACTCATGCCTCAAAAAAGAGTGTTATTGAAATCAATGTCCCTAAGGTGTCGCTCCACTACCTAGGGCTGCGTTACAGACGTGGTTCAGACCCTGATAAATCCCCTTATTCTGACTGTTCTCATCTTGTCTGCGCTATAACTAAAAGAAGTTTGACCGACTCCGGCTACACATTTGTTCCTAATTATATTCCGTCACAGACTATTCAGGCCAACTACACTTACAAGATAGAGAAAGAAGAAGTAAAACCCGGAGACCTTGTCTTTTTTAAGAAACCATACTACGCAAAACACAAAAAGAGCAGAGGAAAGAAGTATTCCAAAGCAAAACACCCCGCCGGATCAAGAATTTACCATGTTGCAATAGTAACAAAAGTTAATGGCGATACAATATACTTTACACACGCCTCCTCCGACTATGGAGTTGTTGAAACTTCTACCAACTCCAGAGACTGGCATTCTTACTGGGAAAAACATTTTCACTCCTTCGGCAGATGGCGCAAAGATGTCTTTGCAAAAACTGACAGTATCGCTAAAAACAACGGCAGCAGCTCTGCCGATCTCAATTGAGAATCGGTTTAGATGCATTAAAATGTTTTTGCCTGAATGATTTTCCGGACGGTTTGTGTGCTTTGAACAGGCCGTCTAGGTTTTGTTGTTCAAGAGTTTTTACCGGGTCATAGAAATCATATAGCGTGTGACGATTTAAATTGTGAATCAAACTTTTATAAAAAACATATTATTTTCACTTGTAGTCGTTTTTTTAGCCTTTCTGTATGTAGGAGTTAGCCGTGCCTATCCTTTTTATTTCATCTGGGACATGGACCATTCGGTTACTGTGGATTTACTTTTTATGCAGAGTGGCCGTCTGCCAAGTAATTTAACGCACCCTGGATATGGTTTAAAGTTTCTCCTTTTTTTTATACAAAAAATCGGTTATCTTTCTGGTGCCATTTCTTTAAGTGATTTATCCAGCCTGAATTTTTCCCTGAATCCAATTATATGTGTAGCGGAATTGACTGATTTCAATCGTCTGGTGTCCCCGTTCTTAGCTTTATCCATTGTACTATTATTGTGGGCATCACTTGAGGTTTATTTTAAGCCTGATTTTAAACTTAGTATTTTTATACTGCTCTTTCTGGGTATTGAGGAATCACTTATTTACCATTGCAGTATGATACGAAGCGAGCTTTACAGTGTTTTTTATATTTGTTCCGAGGTGTTTTTTATATTGCTTGCAGCTAAAACTCAAAAGTTGAGTGTAAAAACAATAAGCTTAGTTATAGCAGGTATTCTGTCAGGGTTAGCATTTATGACAAAAGTGCAGGCTTATATACTAACTGCTTTGTTTCTTCCATTGCTAACTTGTTTTGTCCTGTACGTCCGTGAACCACAAAAAAAAGAGACCGATGTTGACAGGATACCGGCTTGGTTGTTTGCTGTCAGTATTTTTAATACAGTTACAATGGGAATACTACTTTTTAATGCCTACAATTTCATAATGCCTGAGGAGCTTACACTTCTATTTACCGGTGTTTATGGATTTACCAAAATTTCAGTATCCTTTACGATAATGCTTGGATTTATGTTTATTTTTACATCGGCTGTGCTTTTTGAAAAAAAATTGTACGTGCACATCGGAAAAAAAATTGTATTTATAAATCTCATGATACTTGGGTTTATTTTGTCTCTTTTTTCTCATTTTTTATTGCTTAAAAGCGCATCGTCTGGTTATATTTACCTTTTAGCTGATCTCAAGGCAGTGTTTTTTAATCCTTTATTTACGGGAGCAGGTGGTTTTATGGGCTATTTTAATAAAATCTCTGAGCAATTTAAGTATAATCCTGCACTTTTTATTACTAATTTGCTGTTAATTGCTTTTTTAATTTCAGGATACTTTCTGAAACTGATACGGGCACAATGGATGGAGCTTGTAATACTTACGGCTGTCTGCTTTTTTTGCTATCTTAACATTTTTATTGGGACACGTTTTATTTTAAGAGATCATATATGGGTAGAGGTGTTTGCTAATTTTTTAAGTCTTTTTCTCTTTCTCTTTATAGCGTTACGGCTTGTAAAATTTAAGAAGGTGTTTTCAGCTGCTTTTATCGCTATTTTTATTTTTCTATTCTATATAAACGTTCTGCATTCAAAGGAAATGCCCATAAGAATTAATGCTAACTATAATACTTATGGATGGAAAATCCTTTTTACACAGGTTTACTGTAACAGTCCGTATGAGTACTATTTTAGTGAACCTATGGTAAACAGCTACAGGATGAACCTAAGTGAGGAGGGGCTTAGAGAGGCTGCTAAAAGCATAGAAAATTATAGGTGGGAAAAACATGCTGTAGCTTTTGTATTTCCAGGAGTTAATCTAAACTTGCGGCATATTGGCTATGTGGCTAAAACCAGGCCAGTTTGGACAGACTTACTCAATGTGAGAATTGCTGATTTCCCTGATGTATTAAAAGACTCAATGGTTGTGGACGTTTTAAGTGCCTTAGGGGATAAAAACGCCGCACTGCCCTTCTATTTTGACCCCAAGTCGGTCATTTCTAATGACAAAGAGTTATTTTACCAATCTGAATATCAGGAGAAGCTCATAAAGGAAAAAAAGAGCGGATTTCTGCCTGTTCTAACACGACAGGACGTAGATGTTTACTTATTTGTGGATAAAATTGATTTCCCCAAATTCAGCAAAACAGCGGACACGAAGCCTTTAATAATTAAACTTTTTGCTCAAAACGTATACTACGAATACAGCGGCATTAAAATTGACAAATATACCGAACTGGAACTTAAAAAATTCACTAAGAGATATTTTTTTGTTCTTAAAAATAATTACCACAATTTTTATTGTATCCCCTCAAACAGAGTAGAATACTAAAGTTTTAGCCTTGTTTCCTGTTTTCCACATTTGTTATACTTAAAAGGTTGCAATGCAAGAAGTAAGTGCAAAAGACCAGGTTTTTTATGATAAGCTCTGGAAAGAGTGGGATGATATGCATTATTATTCTCCTGCTCCACGGATAAGACGCGAGAGAATTATTGCGCTCCTTAAAAAAGTGCCGTTTAAATCCTTACTTGATGTGGGATGTGGAAACGGTGAATTTTTAAAAGATGTAGGAGACAGTATAGGCAACGTATCACTTGCCGGAGCAGATATATCATCAAATGTCATAGAGAGCACCAGCAAAAGATTTAAAGATATGAAGTTTTATCAGCTTAACCTCAATGAGGAAACACTGCCGGAGAAATTCGACGTTGTAACCAGCCTTGAGGTGATAGAGCACTGCTGTGATTACAGAGATTCCATAAGAAGGTTGGCAGAGATGACAAGAGGACGCCTTATTATCTCAGTTCCTTGCGGGCCGGTGTTTGCAATAGACCGTATTGTGGGACACACTAAGCATTTTACGGCTAAAGAAATACAAAACGCCATTGAAAAAGCAGGCCTGAGGGTCATCAGTATTCAGTGCTGGGGGTTTCCGTTTTTTAACCTTTATAAGCACGCTATCAATATCTCTCCAGAGAAAATGACAGAATCCTTCATGTCTGAAAAGCCATATACATGGAAACATAAACTGCTTTCCAGTGCTGTTCACTCAGCGTTTAAACTATGCCTGCCATGGGGCGGGTATCAGTTGTTTGCCGAGGCTCAGCGTTAACCGTTTCTGAACCGAATCAGTAAGGATAATTACAGAGAAAAACGTATTACATTATGGATGCATTTTGCTTGATTTTTTAAGATCGTTAAACTTATAATATTTGTGCAGTGGAATATGAAGTGACGGAGACTCATAACGATTTCTACAAGCGATGGAATGCTCTTGCTAAACCGTATTTCGGCCTGCAACTGAGACAGTTTAACGGCTCTGTAGGAAAACGAGTGTGCGATGTAGGGTGCGGCTACGGTAACTTTACTGACTTATTACAAGACAGAGACCTGTATGTCGGAGTTGACAGCAATTCTGAGTTTATCACTGAATTAAAATTAAAATATATGGACAGATCAAATATAAAATTTCTACATCATGACATAACCAGCGAGACAGCCGTTAAGGAGCTAAGAGCACTTGATCTGGACACCGTTCTGTGTATGAATCTTCTTGAGCATGTTGAAAATGACTCTGAAGTTATAGACAATATTTGTGCCGTGCTGCCTAAAGGCGGTACTTTATGTATTTTAGTGCCGGCTTTTCAGTTTCTTTTTGGAACGCTTGATACTTTTGGTTTTCATTACAGAAGATATACGAAAGCCTCTCTAAAGAAAATACTTTCAAATCAGCCACTTGAAATACTTAAGTTGCACTATTTCAATTTTCCTGGGGCCTTGGGCTGGTTTATAAAGGGGCGTATTCTTAGGCACAGCACACATACAAACGATAACTTTCACGTAATGAACGCTATTATACCACTGGTGGAAAAGATAGAGGGCATTATAAAACCCCCGATAGGGCAATCTCTTGTAGCAGTTGCGAGGCGCACGTGAGTATTCCCGTAGAGCTGACAATACTAATGCCATGCCTTAACGAGGCAGAAACACTTGGAATCTGTGTAAAAAAAGCGATGGGATTTATAAAAAGCTCTGGAATTGCAGGAGAGGTACTGGTAGCTGACAACGGCAGCACTGACGGTTCCAAAGAGATAGCCATAAGCCATGGAGCTACGGTGATTGATATAAAAGAACGTGGCTATGGGGCTGCTCTTATGGGAGGTATTGCAGCGGCAAACGGAAAATACGTGATAATGGGTGATTGTGATGACAGTTACGATTTTACGAATCTTGAGCCATTTGTCGAAAAGCTTCGTGAGGGCTATGAGCTGGTAATGGGGAACAGGTTTAAGGGCGGGATAAAAAAAGGCGCCATGCCTCCGCTTCACAGGTACTTCGGGAATCCTTTCCTCAGCGGCTTAGGACGGTTGTTTTTCAGAAGTCCTGTCAAAGATTTCCAATGCGGCCTCCGCGGTTTTAATAAGGAGTCAATCGAAAAGATAAACCTTCAAACGCCTGGAATGGAGTTTGCCAGCGAAATGGTTGTAAAGGCAACGCTGTTTAAGCTTAAACTAACCGAGGTCCCGACAACCCTTTCCCCTGACGGCAGAAGCAGGGCGCCGCACCTGAGGAGTTTTCGTGACGGCTGGCGTTATCTCAGATTTCTGCTAATTTTCAGCCCCAGGTGGCTTTTTTTATACCCGGGAATTGTTATGATTTTTATAGGCACACTCTTAAATGCACTGATTATGCGGGGGCCTATGCCATTTCTGGGCGCCAATCTTGATATACACACCATGCTTTACGCATCCGCTGCGATAATCATTGGCGTACAGTCTGTTGTTTTTGCCCTGTTTTCAAAAGTATTTGCGATTAACTCAAAACTTGTCCCGGATAATGATCGTTTTATAGAGATTGTTAAGTCCTTCACTCTTGAAAAAGGTATAATTCTGGGAATGCTTCTTACATTAACCGGGCTTACAACTTCTGTTTATGCAGTTAGACTTTGGAGCAAAGCAGACTTTGGAAAATTAAACTCTGCCATGATGATGCGTATCACTATACCTGCTGTCACCACACTTACTGTGGGCATTCTGATTATTATTTCAAGCTTTTATCTGAGCGTTCTTGGACTGAAATCCGATATAGAAACACAGCAGTCACTTAAGAAAAGGCCAAAAAAATGATACTATCAAAAGGTTTTATCCTCGTTCAGGTTGTTTTAAGCAATTTTTATTTTTGATTCAGTGCAACAATAAGTTATCCCAATGAAAAGAACACAGAAATATCTCATAATTGCCGTGTTACTCATTGCCTCTGCCAGGCTGTTTTTAGTTTCTAACACGGCAATCATTGCCTTTGGCATTAATAACATAGACGATGCCCTGTTTGTCAGGCTTGCAGCAAATATTTTAGGCGGCCTTTGGCTTGGCCCTTTTAATGAGCTTACACTTATCAAAGGAGTATTCTATCCTTTGTTTATTGCCGTGAATTTTTTAACTGGCTTACCTCTTTTGCTTACTCAACATCTTTTCTATATTTTTGCAGGGTTGGTCTTTTTGTACATAGTTTATGATATTACGAAAAATACGGTCATTTCAGCCGCTATTTTTGCTTTTTATACATTTCTCCCGCTTCTTACCTACTTTGAGTTTACCAGAGTTATAAGAGATGGTGTTTATGTATCTGAGGTGGTGTTATTGTTCTCATCTCTGTTTGGAGTAATTCTTTACAGAAATTATAAGTGGGCTGCTCTTTTTGGACTTTCTCTGTCAATGCTCTGGTTTACACGTGAGGAGGGAGTTTGGGTGCTACCTTCAGTAGCAGTAGCGTATCTTTTTATATTCCTTAAATTGAGAATTAACAGCAGAGATACAATAGTGAAAACTCTGGCGTTGTTAAGCCTGCCCATTATAATATTATTATTTTTTTCAGGTTTAATCTCTTACATTAGTAAGGTACACTATGGCAGTTATACAGTAAACGAATTGAAAGATAAATCCTTTCTGAAGGCTTACGGAGCAATAAGTAGGGTAAAACCAAAAACGTGGAAACCACAAGTGCCGGTTCAGTTGTCCACTATGGAGGAAATAGCAAAACATAGTCCGTTGTTTGCAAAAATAAAAGCTAACATCAATCAGGGATGGCCTAACGAAAATGGAGATATTTTGGGAGGATGGTTCCTTTGGGCTTTCAGAGGGGCAGTTGCACGTGCAGGGTATTATACGTCAGCAAGAAATGCTTTGAATTTTTATGAACTGTTGGCACATGAAGTTAATGATTTGTGTGATAGAAAAGTGCTGGATTGCAGTCAAAGCCGCGAAACTCTCATGCCTCCAATATGGAAATATGGCTTAACTGATTTTATAAAAAGCTTTTTCACGGCAGGAACGACCGCTTTTAACAATATTTCCAGGATTACACCCGATGAGTTTGAAAACTCCTATGGTGACACAAAATTGCTTAATGTCTTTCAAACCATCACAAATAGCAGAATCTACCCGGATACAGGCTCTGTCAGAGTCAGAGGCTGGGCTTTCAAAAAAGGCTCTCCTCAGCTTCAGGTAAAACTAAAATCTATTGCCGCTAACCCTTATGCTTTTCCCTGCGCGTTTCAACCCATTAATTTTCAGAGATTAGACAGTTCTGATATCGTAGCTGTGCTTAAAGAACCGTCGGCTGATGGATCAAGATTTGAAATTTATACACAATTCCATAGCTACTGCGCATTAGCCTTCTATGATAACTCATCAGTTTTGGTTGCAGAAACTCCAATAATTAATCTAAGAGACAGGATAAAAACCTACGATAAAAGTGTAAAGGTGCAAATTGACATAGTAAATTTTGACTCTTATGCTTATGATTTAATTAAAGACATACCATCACTGAAGTATCATGTGCTTAATCTTATAGCTGAAATATACCATAGTATTTTCCCATATCTTTGCCTTACAGCTCTTCTGTGCTACTTTATAAACCTGCTCATATTCAGGAAATTTTCAATACTGTTCTGTCTTAATACAATTCTCTTAATTGGAATTATAAGCCGTCTTATGCTCCTTTCGATAATAGATGTGACGTCTTTTCCTGCTATTGATAATATTTACTTATCACCTGCGATAGTGTTGCTTTGTATGTTTGTTCCATTAAGTATAATGGATGTTTTTCTGAAAATACCCTTTGTTAATGACATGGCTCATACCGAAAAGTCTGCTGTTTGACCGCTTTTTTGACACATAACATTTTTTTGACCCCCGCATAAATGCAATAATTTCACGCTTAGCAGGAAAAATCTTCCCGATGGTGTCAACTCCGTTTTTCTGCCATAACGCTTAATAGCTTGTGTTTAAGCTATTGGCACAATATTTGCTATATAAATCGGTAAGAAAAGCAGAGGAGGTTAAAATGAAAGCAATGAACTATTTATCAATGACAGTAATATTAGGTGTACTTGCAGCAGTGGTGTTTTCAGTATTTAAGGGAATGGGGCTTAACGTATTCCTAAATGCCGATGCCCTTGTAATAGTCTTTGGCGGCACAATCGTGGGAATGTTTTTGGCATTTCCAGTAGATAGAGTGAAAAATACAATTAAGGATATAGCAGCCTCCTTTAAGGGTAACCATGACAGGGATTTGCTTGTACAAGAAATTGTAGAGTGTGCCTCAGCTAACCGAACCATGGGAATACGGGAGCTTGAGGAAATGACTGCTGATATTAAGGACGATTTCCTGCGCTTTGGCCTTACACTTGTAGTCAATAACCACAGTGAAAAGGCAATTTATGAAATCATGGAGCGGGAAATGACTGACAAAATGATTAATCTTAATTTTAGTCAGAATGTCCTTAAAACCATAGCACGCCTCACACCGTCCCTGGGCCTGACCGGTACGGTTATTAGTCTCATAAAGTTATTCAGGAATTTTGACTCCATAGATACTCTTGCCCCTCTAATGGCAGTCGCTCTGATGTCAACTTTTTACGGCGTTGTCGTATCTAACCTGATAGCACTGCCGCTTAGCGCTAAGCTAAAGGACTACTCTATGACCTCAGAAAGTCTTATGAATGTTACTCTGGAGGGTGTAGTGGCAATATCCTCACTTGAACATCCCTCTAAGATAGAAGAGCGGTTAAGCAGATATGATGATATTGACGAGATTGGTTACACCAAAAACAACTACGGCAAAGCCCTTGCATTTGGAAACACTTCAAGGTAGGAGTGATAGCGATGACTCACAGAAAACTTACAGGACATTCGAGGTCATCAGGGGATGAAAACCTCTGGTTAATTACTATGACGGATCTGATGTCATTACTTTTGGTGTGCTTTGTCATGTTTTTCATTATCACACGCAACAAGGAAAAGGCATTGGAAAAAGCAGCCGCACAGGGGACTCAAAAGAAAGTGCAGAATGATGAACAAGTAAACCGCGTTAAGTCTGGCGCTGTGAGGCAGCCTGACAGTAAATTATCTAAAACTGAGCAAACTGTAGAGGACTTTCAAGTGTCAGAGCAAAGCAAAGAGGCGATACAAACGCTTAACGCTGTCATAAAAGAACTGAAACTTGAAAAAAACATAACTGCAGAGTCAAAAAACCGTGAGATATTGATTACAATGAAAGAAAATGTGATGTTTGAGCCAGCAAATGCGGAGATTTTACAGCAATCGGCGCCCATGCTTGACTCAATAGCTGAAATAATAGAAAAGTATCCGTCTCTTATAGTAGAAATAGACGGCCATACGGATAACGTTCCGATAAAGAATTCCCGTTATCCGTCCAACTGGGAACTCTCCTCAGCCAGGGCAACAAGTGTGCTTAAGTACCTTACAAATGTGCATTCAATTGAAGCGGCAAGGTTTTCTGTAAAGGGCAGCGGAGCAGAACATCCGGTTGCCCCTAACGATACTGCCGAGCATAAGGCAATTAATAGAAGAGTGGAAATACGGCTGAGAGACGTAAGGACATAAGCCTGTAAACGACTGAAATACTGTTAAAAAAATCATAAAATTTGCATAAGGAGAAAAACTAATATGGCAGTAAAGATTGAAAAAATATCAGCTAAATCAGCACTGAAGCGGAGCCACGTAAAAGGAGTTGACTATTTTTTAAATCCATACAGCACTTGCACCAATGGTTGCAGGTACTGTGACACAAACAGCAGTGGCTACGGTGATACGTGGGGAGAAGGTATTAACCTCATTAAGATAAACTGTGCTGAGGTCTTAAAGCGGGAGCTGCCAACTGCAGAGCGCGGCGTTGTCAGGATAAGCCCACAAGCTGACCCGTATCAGCCTGCAGAGGGCAGATACAAAATCACAAGGAATTGTATGGAGGCACTTGTACCGTATCAGTTCCCTGTTGAATTATTCACCAAATCTCCCCTGATACTCAGAGACATTGACGTACTTAGCCAGTTAGAAACACTGGAGGTTGGGATAACCATCACAACAGATAGCGACATGGTACGAAGGGCATTTGAGCCTAAAGCATCTCCCATAGCTGTGCGCATAAACATTCTTAAAGCGCTCCATGAGGTTGGCATTAACACATGCGTAAAGATTGACCCGCTATTGCCGATGAACCCGGAAAGACTGGCCGAGAAAGTGCGTTTATACACAGATAAGGTAATTATAAGTCATAGCAACTCCGTGTCTAATAAAACGTTGCATCTGTATAAGGAGTTAGGGTACACACAGTGGGCAGACAAAAACTTCGTTAAGGATGTTCTGGAGAGGTTAAAAGAAAGTCTGCAAGGCCTTATCTAACATGTTTACCTCCTAAAAATTACACCCATCTTAGTGGCGGTAAGTCAAACTTACCGCTTTTCTTTTTCAAGATTTCTGAGTATATCTTGTATTGAATAATAGTTTTTTTAATTTTTAGTTGATAAATACTATACCAGTTGTTGTATTATATAAGCCGAGCTTGGGTATATGGGAGAGGTTGCCGAGTGGTTGAAGGCGACGGTCTTGAAAATCGTTGTAGGGGTAACTCTACCGTGGGTTCGAATCCCACCCTCTCCGCTCTGTTTATTATTTAGAATCAATGAGTTAACTTCACTAAATCCCTAAAAATACCGTTACCAAACCGTCACCAGCACAAAAAGTTGTCTCACTTCCATGGCCAGAAGTAGTCGGGCATCCATCATGCAATATAGAGTATATACAAATGCCGGTGAGAGAGTCGGCGGAGGGGGCACGGTTGCCCCCTTTTCTAAACCTTATGGAGGTTTTTTATGAGAGAAAAGATTGTCGAGATGTTACGTTGGTCAGAAGACAACCCTACCCCTACTGCTTACTCTCAGGCTATGGTTTGTCAATTGAGGGAAGTACTTGCGCTTGTTGACCATGTGATAGCGGCTCTACTATGAATCTTTGGCTATGGCAACTCGACCCTTCACACAACGACCAAACGAATTGTCCTCACCAAATTTGCCTACAGTACGCTAACCACAATCAGGGCTACGGCCCCGGGGTTTTTGATGACATCACCTTGCCTCAAATCACTCACTACGGTTGTAAATGCAACATCACACAAGCAGGCACGATATGAGCTACAACACCGGCCATCGAGAGTTGCGCATCGCTAAGTATCTACAACCGATTTATCATTATGCTGTTGGTGAGTCTCTACACGAAGTTCTGTCGTATGATGGGGTACTTAAAGTCGCCTGCAGGTTTACTGTGCCTTTGAAATCGGTAAACCTGTGCTGATCTGTTGGACAGGTACACAATGGCTCATAAAAAGAACGTTATACCATCCCTTAGCGCTCGAAGTCGCTTATAAAGACATCCGGGTATACGTAACCGACCGGCTGAATGCCGGCCTGACGTAGCAATGTTAGAGGGAGGGCAGGATGCCCTACTCCTTTAATCATGTTGTTGACGTCATCAAAATGATAGGTCTTGTATTGCTATGAAAGTGTGACCTATGGAGACGGCTGGAGACGGTTTTTTTTAAGGGATTTTAGGAAATATTATTCTCTATTATCAAGTACTTTCATACTGCCGGTGGGGGGAATCGAACCCCCACCCGGTTGCCCGGAACGGATTTTGAGTCCGTCGCGTCTGCCTGTTCCACCACACCGGCCTGCATCATGAACAGTTAGTAAGCTTTAATATGAAATCAGAGTGCATCAATCAGAGATCTTAACGATACCCTTTCCCGTTACTTTTGCACTATACAAGGTTGCCTTTGTGCGTGAAAGTAAGTCCTCGAGTTTTTCGTTTGCTTTAAGTTGTGCAATTCCTATGGATAGTGTCGTTTGCAATTGCTTATCCGTATAGCGGTTTGAATTTATTTTTTCCACAAAGCGGTTTATCACAGTATGTGCATTTTCTACTGATGTCCCAGGCATATAAAGAATAATCTCATCTGTCCCATACCTTCCCAGAATATCTATTCCCCTGACAGAGGCCCTGAGTTCATCAGCAATCTCACGGTAAAGCTCATCAGCTGTATCCGGACCATATATAGACGTCGCCTCCTTAAAGTTATCCATATCCATCATGCAAATAGAAAGAGACGTTTTTGTCCTTTGAGTCTTGTTATACTCATCAATCAGCCTGTTATAAAAAAAGTGATAGTAAAGTAGTCCGCATTTTGGGTCAACACGCCTAAGTTCATTAAGATGTGATAATATACGCTCTTTCCTTAAGGATTCCGAACAGATATTTGCAATGGCAATCAAATAATCCTTCATATGGGCAGTGATTTCTACCTCGCTGTCAAAAAAAACAGCAATAAAACCCATAGGCCTGTCCTCTGTCTCAAGCCTTATCAATGCTGCAACCGTATAGTCTGTCTCCATACGAACATCATTGTAAACATCCTGAGGATCGGTATTCTTAACAATAAGGAAACTGTCAGTGAGAAGTATTTTACCAACTGCAGCCTTACCTGTTGCACGTTTATACGAATGCGTGTAGTGGGCCGACAGGTTGTACCGGTTATTAATCTCAAGATACCCGCTCTGAGGGTTTTTTAGTACTAACGCTGCAGAGGATACTCCCAACACATCCTTTAATGAAAATAATATCTGATGCACTGTATGTACGGAAGAGACCTGTTGATTCAGCTCGTTTATCGAATTACAAAGATTTTTGAACATTTTTGTTTGCATAACCCACAACCTCCCTTTCCTTATAAAAATTTTATCATTGCCCTTTCAGTATTATAACATTTCTGTTAATAAAAGTATTTCTATTGGTGTTACTAATTTTCATTGCTCCACTACCCAACTTTCTTTGGCAGACGTTAAAATCAGGGGTAAATAATTTTCGCCCCTACAAAGTAAGCCTGCGTCGCTTTTTCATTGCAGCCAAGAGGACTCCCATTTGGGGATGCTTCTGACCGCTAATAGGTATCAATAGTTATAAAAAATTTGACATATCTTTCTATATTGTGTTATAATCCACCTAAATATTGTACGTACGGCTGTTTGTGTGATGAGTTTAGTAGTGAACAAACGGATGGCCTGTCGAGTCTTTTTTCAATAGCATAGCTCATCGTAAAGTCATTTGTTTATGAAAATGCAAGCGGTAGGAGGGTGCATGAGAAAATTAATACTTGTTTTTCTAATGTTGTTTGTCGTCTTTTTCTGCAGTACCGGTGTGTATGCTGATGAGTCTAAGGCAACAGATTCAGAGTTAAAAAGCTCCTTGTTTAAGGACCCTGTGAATCCTGAAGTAAACCTTAAACTTGGCCGTCTTTACTACGGTGAGAAATTATATGATGAGGCAAGAGACTATTTTGAAAATGTCATAGCTTTGTCACCTGGTAGTACTCAGGCTGCAGAGGCACAGGCCTATCTTGATAAAATCAAGAAAATGTATGGTCCTAAGCCGTGGTTTGCTAATGTTTCAGCCGGAGTTCAGTACGATAGTAATGTGCTTTTAGTTACCGACAACAGCTTTCTACCCTCCAATGTATCAAGAAAGGATGACTGGAAAGAGGTTCTTTATTTTAGCGGAGGGTATTCTTTTGTAAAAACCGACAAGTTAGAGGCTATGGCTCGTTTGGGGTTTTATCAGAGTATAAACAACAGGCTTAAAGATTACAACATAACACAGAGCTTGTTTGAACTGTTTGTGCGTTACATTGCCTCGGATTTTGTTAGGTTAGAAGGTAAGTATGGTTTTGAGTACGTTTTGGTAGGCGGTGACAGGTTTGATTATGACCATTATTTGTCGCCCTCAGTTTTACTTATGGAGGGTAAAGATACCTTGACGACGCTTGAGTATCGTTACAAATACACAAAATTTATTGACGGCGCCAACTTTCTTACTAATTCAGAAAGAACAGGGGGAAACCACCTCATAGGACTGAAACAGAGATTGCCTTTATTTGACAAGATGTCTTTAGAACTGGGATACGCTTATGACAAAGATTTTGCAGATACAGACAATTGGAAATATGACGGCAACAAGGGGTTTGCCAGCCTTGACGTCTTGCTGCCACTTAACTTAATGGCAAATGTCTATGCAGAGTTCTATAGAAAAGACTACAACGGAAGGTTCGAGAGTTCAAGCGTTAACCGGTCAGATAATGCACAGACTTATTCGGGGTCATTAACTGAGGTTTTCTCAAAAACCCTGAGTCTGTCTCTTGCAGAGTCTTACACGAAAAACAATTCTAACACTGAGGCTTACAGCTACGACAGAAATATTACAAGCCTGTTTTTAAATGTGAGGTTTTAAATGAAAAAAATTATATCTACTTTCATGCTGTTAATATTATCGGCGTTTGCAGTGGCCTCTGCTGAGGCAGTGGATGATGTCGCTAAGGTTGTTGCACTGAAAGGTAACGTTTTTATAGAAAGGCCACAGGGTCAGGTGCAGGCAAAGGTTAAGGATGATGTATTGTTAAACGATACGGTTTCTACCAGGGAGGAGTCTAAGACGAAAATACTCTTTATAGATGATAGCGTTTTAACCCTGGGAGAGAAATCCAAGCTTGTTGTTAAGGAGTTTATCAGCAGCAAGGACGACAGGGGTAAATCTGTTTATAATCTTTTAGATGGTAAAATCAGAACGATAGTGGGCAGAACCAATTTTGAAGTTCACACGCCTAATGTGGTTGTGGCAGCACGAGGAACTAATTTTTATGTGGAAACCGGTATGAAAAATAACCTGCATTATTCCACAGTGGTGTGCTTTGAGGGAGTTGTGGACATAAAGAGCATAGATGCAAGTGTCAAAGGCACTGTAATCCTGACTCCGGGAATGATGCTTAAAGTGACAGAACATCAGCAGAATATGCCGCAACCTGAAAAATCAACAGTTTCGGTTTTGTCTGCTACATACCTTGACAGCTCAACCAAAACACAGGATACAGGCGCACCTACAATGACTCAGGCACAGGCAATTGCTGACACTCTGTCTAACGTCACGGCTCCGCCAATTCCGCAGCAACCGCCGCCACCGCCACCGCCTGCCAGTAATGCTCCTGCAAATACAACGCCAGTTAAAATTAACATAACATTTCCATGATTATAAAAATGGAGGAATTATGAAAAATTTGTTATTAACTTCTTTAGTTATTATATTTGTTTCTTTGACAAGTTGCGGTAATGGAGGAGATGGCAGCAGTGGTGCCTCCTCAGGGTCGTCTTCAGACTCAAAGTCATCTTCAGGCAGTGGCTCATCTGCAAGTACCAACTCAGCACAAACACCTGTCACAATCACACTAGGTAGCGGCACAACGTCATCATCTCTTGCGAAAAACTTCTCTACGATGAGCGCCTCTATTCCCTCAAACATAACTACCATTACAATAAAAGTATCGGCAAGCGATATGACAACGATAGAGCAGAGTGTCTCTGTGGCCGGGCAGTCCTCAGTGACTACAACGTTATATGTGCCAAACGGCTCAAACAGATATTTTGAGGTGCTTGCTTTAGATAGCTCCTCGGCGGTCAAATACAAGGGCTACACGACTTCTGACCTTTCCGGAGCCTCCGTAACATTATCTATCAGTATGAAAGTATCTTATACAATGGCTGATTACTATCCACTTGACGACAATGACAGATGGCAGTACTACAGAACACGCACTACCTCTGTTGGCACATATACAGGATATGAGACAAATTTAGTATCAGGCTCTGAAACTGTAAACGGAGTAACCGGCAAAAAAATGTATTATGATTTATTATCCGGAGCAGGGGAGTACAGCGTTGATTCAAATGGCAGTACTGGCTTTTATCGCCACAAAGAACATAATTTGAATACTGATAGTAGTGGTAATAATTATTACACCGATAATGTTTTTAGTCCGCCCATATTGTTTTCACTACCGTATATTACAGAATCTGAGCAGTTTTCGGGAACATTTACCGAGACCTCCACAGTCCAGTCAACAGGCTCCTCCTCAACATCCACACTTACGGGCAGAGGCCAAATGCAAGGCTTAGACAATGTAACGGTTGCAGCAGGAACATTTGAGTGTCTCAAGTTTTACTATACATTCAGTAATTCAGATGGTCATTATGGTAATTTGACCTGGTGGTATGCAAGAGGTGTTGGAATTGTTAAAAAAACTGAAAACAGATATTTATCCAACGGCAGCGTAGATATTATCAAAACAAACGAGTTAAATTATGCCAGTATTAACGGCACAACATATGGCACAAGGGTGTTGGATAATTCGTCAGCTACAGTGAATATTTTGTATAATTCACAGGACGGTACTTATAAGCTTCAGTTTACTGTAAATTCTGATTATATATCCCGTATTAGTTCAGCATCTGTATCAGGAACAAATGTAACTAATTTAGGATTACACTATCAAAGCTATGGCTCCAGGTTATACTATTCTGCAAGACAGAGCTTTGGCAGTACATCTCCAACAGCAGGTGATGTTTACACCTTTACTATTAACCACACTGACGGCACATCTGAAACGCTAAGAGATACGGTCTATGCTCTTGGAGTCGGTGCTCCAACCCTCGTTTCACCAACAAACAATTCCACAGTTACAGCTACGCCGGCTTTTACATGGAACGCTCCTGCTACCGGTTGCGTTTCAAGATACTTCATTGATGTCACTGATTCCAGTGGCCAAACAGTGTGGGGTTATTTGACTCCTGATGCGACAACAACAAGTATCACATTTAATCAAGACGGTACAGCCCTATATTCTTTATTCACCGGAGGCACTTATAGCTGGGCGGTAGGAGCAAATGACGATTGTAATAACCAACATAACGGCACAGATAATGCCGCATTCTCTTCTAAGTATTCATTTACAGTACGATAGGACTATTGAAAAAGGGATGAGGCCGGTATAAGCCTCATCCCATAATCTTATGGCTGATTTAAAACAATTAAAACTCAGACGTTTTCTTTATTTTCTCACTGCAGCCATCACGTTGTTTTATGTTGTGCTTGCACTTCGTGATCCGGCTTCTATAACTGAAAACCTTGAAACAAAACTACTTGACTTGAGAATTTATGTAAAAAATCTGCTAAAGACCGATGATACACCCAAAGACATTTTAATAGTTTATGTGGATGATAAGAGCATAAAAGAGATAGGCCGCTGGCCATGGAAAAGGGATGTTGAGGCTGATTTGCTGCGTAATATTTCAAAGGATGCGCCAAAAGTAATAGCAGTGGATGTAATGTTAAGCGAAACTGAAAATGCAGCAAGTGACGATAAACTGGCAGAAGCTGTACAGTCGGCAGGAAATGTTGTTTTAGCAACGGCATTTATTACTAAAAGCAGTGATTCGTCTTTTGCCGGGTCATCCGATGCGCCAGATTTCCTATGGGATTCTGCCTTTATGGAGGTAAAGACAGTCTCCAATATCAATTGGAAAAAATGGGCGATTAAACCTGAAAAAGTGATCCCGCCCGTTGAGAAATTTGCCCGCTTCTCTTCACTTGGGCATGTTTATACTCTGCCGGATTCAGATGGTGCTATAAGATACGCAATTCTTTATGTTAATTTTGGCACAGACTGTTACCCACACCTTGCTCTGCAAACGGCACGCATCGCTTTGGGATTAAAACAGAAAGATATGATACTCTACGGCGGCTCAAGTATTAAGCTTGGTAACATGTATATTCCTGTTGATTTAAGTGGACGTGTTATCATCAATTACAGAGGAATCAAAACTAACTACATTTCAGTTTCAGCCTCTGATGTGATAAGAGGAAAAATTGAAAAGGGGTTTTTTAACAACAAAATTGTTTTTATAGGAACCTCTGCTTTAGCAACTTATGACCAGAAGGTGACAGCCGTTTCTGCAAATTCCTCAGGTGTGAGTATTAATGCCAATATCGTGGAAAACATCCTTTCCACAGGTTTCATAAGAAAGAGCCCAAATGTCATTGAAATAATTGTTATATGTCTTACCGGCATTTTGTTTGGACTGATTTCAAGATTCAGAGCTGCCTTAAGTTCCATCTTAGCGCTCATTTGTATATCTGTTTACATGTTCATCTCATTTTATTTGTTGATTAAATCAAATCTTTGGCTGAATATAACCTATCCGGTTGCTGGCATGATTACTGTATTTAGCTTGCAAACTATCATTAAGTTTCTTGCTGAGGAAAGAAGGGGGCGGCAGATACGAGGCATATTTTCAAGATATGTATCTCCGCAAATTGTAAATGTTCTTATAAATAATCCCGAAGGAGCACATCTTGGCGGTAAACAAAAGACGCTAACTATTTTATTTACTGATATAGTTGGTTTCACTACAATTTCTGAAAAGCTTACTCCGGAGGAGGTAGTGCAAATGTTAAATGAGTATTTTAGCGACATGGTGGAGATAATTTTCAAGTGGGGTGGAACTCTGAATAAATTCATAGGGGATGCTATCATGTGTTTTTGGGGAGCACCGGTAGAAGACCATGCTCACGCCGTCCATGCTGTTAAGTGCGCTTTGAATATGATAGCTAAAAAAGAGGAAATACAGGCCAAACGGCTCTCTGAAGGAAAAGCTCCTATAGACATAGGCATAGGTATAAACTCCGGCGAGGTTCTCATTGGTAATATAGGTGCAGTGGGAAAACAGATGGATTACACGATAATAGGCGATAATGTGAATTTATGTTCAAGAGTAGAGGGACTGACAAGAAAATTCAAAGTACATATTCTTATTTCGGAAAACACTTTCAAAGAGATACGTCCCCACATAGACTCAGGCTTGCTCTACAGCGTGTCTGTAAAATGTGTTGGCAGAGTTGCCGTAAAGGGTAAAGCACAGCCTGTCAGCGTTTACGATGTTAAAAGTTTGCCGACAGGTGCGGCCTCTGAGATTGTTGATGAAATATTTGACGAAGTAATTTACATGAAAGACAAATAATCAGTGGCCTATGTGATTTTCCCAACCAAGCAATACACGTAATGGGCGAGCCATCCTTTAAGTTATTCTAATTCAGAAGTATAACTAGGCGGCAAGGAGCAAGCGACGCCTCCCCTTACAGGGGAATCCCCTTTTAGGGGAGACGTTGAGAAGCTTGCAACGAAGCCAACAAAGTTAGACGATTGAATTAAATTAGATACTGATTATTTTGAATAGCTCAGCACGTTAGCTATTATATCTGCAAAAGAAGTCAGCACCTCTTCATCGGCTATGTCTCTTCTGTGTCCATCAGGCACATAGACGCAAATCACCCCCATGAGTTTATTCGCAGCAAGTATAGGCACACAGTAGTGGCCATGCGGCAGGGTGTCCTGATTAAGCTCGTGGCGTTTATCTATTCTTTCGGCAAACACTATTTCTTTAGTTGCTATAACCACACCGCACAGACATTTACCAATGGTTATTTGTTCACAATCCGGTGTTCCTATAGATGCTTTCAGCACAAGCACATCAGGATTATCCTCAACTAAAAAGATGGCACCCTTGGTTTGAAGAAAAAGTCTCGGAATTGACGTTATCAAAGTAAGTGACTGCTCTAATTTTTCTTTCAAAGTAATTGGTTTCAAAAAAACCTTTAAAATTGTATTTATGACCTTATTTCTGGCCTCCATTCTGTGCTTATAGAGGGCCATGCTGATTGTCACCAGCAAATCTCTGACTGCAAACGGTTTGATTATATAACCGTAGGGTTCTGTTACACGTGCACGGCTTAGTGTGTCCAAATCAGTATGAGCGGTCAGATACACGATAGGAATGTTATAGAGTGTATCAATTTGACCGGCAGCTTCAATGCCGTCCATCTTGCCCTCAAGGGTTATGTCCATAAGAATAAGGTCAGGCAATAGATCCCCTGCCTTTTGTATCGCCTCCTCTCCCGATGCGGCAATATCCAACACATTGTACCCCAGTTTTTTTAACTTCATCTCGATGTCCCTGGCAACGATTATCTCATCCTCTACCACCACCACTCTTATCCCTGTCGGGATTCTGCTGCCTGCATCTGTCTGATTCATGTTTTTCACCTCTTCAAATTATTATCTTAAATTCTGTTCCACCGTCTGTGTTTATCTCTATTGTGCCTTTTAGTTTCCTTACAATAAGATCATGTATTAACTGTAAACCCAACGATTTTACTTTTTTAATATCTATGTCTTTTGACAGACCTACGCCGTTGTCGCTGAGCGTAAGGTAAAGTTTATCGTCTTGTCCTCTGTGGAAGCTGACTTTTATCTGTCCGCCGGAATTGCCTGGGAAAGCGTATTTTAGAGAATTTGTAATAAACTCATTGATGACCAACCCGCAGGGAATTGCAATATCAATATCGAGAGTGTGAACGCCTATATCTGTCTTAAGCTCTATGCCACCGTGTCTGAGGTTGTAGGAGCTTAACAGCTCAGAGGCCAGCGAATGCAGGTATTCGCCAAAATCCAGAGTTGACATATCTGTGGATTCATAGAGTTTTTCGTGAATCAAAGCCATCGCCCTGATGCGGTTTTCGCTGTCTTTAAATATATCGTGCAGCAGGGGGTCTGAGATGGTTGCAGACTGAAGGCTCAACAGGCTTACGATAATCTGCAGATTGTTCTTCACCCTGTGATGTACCTCTTTAAGCAGCATGTTCAAATCCTTTACATTTCCGCGGATTTGTTCCTCCATCTCGGTGCGTTTTACAATCTCATCGCGAAGCTGTTTATTGGTCTCAGAAAGAGTATGTGTGCGCTCTTTCACCAAACTCTCAAGGTGCTCATTGTACTGGCATATTTGCAACTGCATATTTTTGCTGTCAGTTATATCCTCACAGGTTATTACAACAGCTATAGGACTCTTGTCGTCATCCAGCACGATTTCTGACTCGATTTTAACATACACATCTTTGCCAGAAGCGTTATTCTTACAGAGGCGCTCTGTGCTATAGTTTTTAAATTCATCCATGATCTTTATATGTGACAGACAAGGTAGCACATCTTTAGCTTTTTTTTCTGTTAAATCAGATATGTTTAATCCGTGCACTTGAGCCAATGCCGAGTTTGTAGTGACTATGGCGCCCTCCATGTTGGTGACACAGACGCCTATTTTCACAAATTCCATAGACTTTTTTAGTGTCAGCAGGGTCTGTTTAAGTTTATAGTCGGTTGCATCCCTGAAATATAAAATTGTATAGAGCTGCTCCTTAATTTTCATTACAGAGAGCGATACTTTGCAATATATTTTTGCATGGTCTTTTGCGATTGCCTCTACGTAAATGGTTTTAGTCTCAGAGATATATGCGCCTGGTTCAGGTATGTCAATATTTTTTAGTACTGTTTGATGATATTTTTGAGATATTAAAGTTTTAAGAAAGTGTTTACCGGTTATCTCTTCATGTTTATATTTAAAATATTTTTCAGAATGCTCATTCCAAAACACTATATTGTTGCCAATATCCAATACAGCCAACGCATCGTTTACGGCAGCGCTCATAAGATTAAATATATCCTCCGGTGACTGAACAAAGTCAAGTGTCTTGTTCTGTAGCGAAACTGACAACTCTGCCTCGTTAACCTTTTAAATCTCTCAGAAAAAACATATCATAGTCTTTCTGTGTTGTCATAACGCTTATTTTGAACATAGACTTAATTAAAACAAATCCACGTTAATTAGTCAATAGCAACAGTTAGAAAGAATGAGGCAGAAACGCCAGAGATTGTAACCCACGGGCAAAGGCTTTTGTCTGCCATTTGCCCGTGGACTTAAGTAAAGTCAATTGATACGCTTATTTCATGTATTAGTTTGGTTTTTCAGTTTTCTTTTCAGCCTTTTTAACTTTTTTGGCTTTCTTAACTTTTTTAACTTTTTTCGGCTCTGGTTTCACAGCTTTTGCAGAGTCGTCGGAGTCCATTTCAACCTGTGAAGACATACGAATCTCCACACGTCTGTTTTTTGCTCTGCCAACTTCTGTGGTGTTAGTAGCTACAGGCTTTGAAAAACCATAACCGTTTGCGTTAATACGGGATTGGCTGATACCATGTTTCTCAAGATAGCCTACCACTGTCTCAGCACGTTTCATTGAAAGAGTGTCATTGAGTTTCTTTGAACCCCTGTTGTCGGTATGTCCGTCAACATCAATTCTAGTATCAGGGTACAGTTTAGCAAACTCAATAGCCTTCTTTAGTTCGGCACTGTACTTGGCCTCTATGTTACTCTTGTTGGTAGCAAAGTTAACCAGAGTAACTTTTGCAACTTCTTTCCATCCGAGCGCCTTTGTTTTGGTTTCAGGCTTGACTGGTTCAGGTGCAGGTGGTTGTGGTTTAACAGGGCAAAGGACATTAGCCATCTGGGTTGCCTTCTTAGCCATCTCAATACCCTCGGTAGTGTGGCACTCAAGGTACGTATCATAAGCATCGTCTCTCATCTTTGCCGCTTTGCTAAATTCGTCAGGACATTCTTTGTCCTTTCCTGCAGCCTGCGCCTTTGCTATTGCATTGTCAGCCTCAGGGAGTTCCTTATGGTAATACCAAACAGAGTGCTTTGGTGCGTACTGAAGGTCAGCGCAACCAGATAACACAAACGCAACAGCTGCAACTAACAACATTAACTTTAACATCCCGCTTTGTCTCATAAAATTACCTCCTCTTGTTTTTTTTTACAGCATTGTTAGTGAATCTTAACATTAAGGCACTCACAGTTTTATTTATAAATCAATCTCCTCACCCTCTATAGCTGCAGTTATCTTTAAACCTTTGTGCTGCAGCTCGTTGCACTTGTCAATGGTGTACTGTAGAAGTTCATCCATTTTATCATCAGAGCGTGAGGGTTCATGATGAAATATCACAAGGTGTTTAACTTCAGCCTTAATAGCAAGGTCAAGTGCATGGAAAGTTGTACTGTGACCCCAGCCGATTTTTGTCGGGTACTCAGTATCTAAGTATTGCGCATCACAAATCAACACATCAACCCCTTTTGCGAATTCCACAGTTCTTGAATTCTGTTCTTTGACTATCATTTCGATTTCCTCGCGCTCACTGTCGTCAACCACGGAATTTGCCATAAAATTATAGTAAGGTTCGTTATCTCCCGTATAAACAATACTAATGTAACCCTCTGTTACACGATAACCAAAACAAGTTACGGGGTGATTCATAAGTTTTGACTTTACCGTAAACTCGCCTACCTGAAGTGTTTCCTCCTTTAAGTCTCTGTAGTTAATTGTAGCTGAGAGTTCATCGGAATTTACAGGGAAATACGAATAAACCATCTGTTGTGCCATAATCTCGCTCAGGGTTTTATCGAAATGGGGAGGGCCATAGATGTTGATTACATTTTTAGGTATATAGGCCGGTATAAAAAACGGGAAACCGTGAATATGGTCCCAGTGGGTATGAGATAGAAACAGATGAATAGTTAGCGGGGAGTTTGGGGCAAGCCTATCTCCAATGGTTCTGATGCCGGTACCTGAATCAAAAATCAGAATGGTGCCCTCTTTGCCAGTAAGCTCAATACAGGCCGTATTACCGCCGTATCTGACGGTTTCTTTACCAGGAGTTGGGATTGATCCCCTGACGCCACAAAACCGTATTTTCATCCTCTGACTCCACCTTCATTTGTTGACAACATACTGGTTATACTAACATTAGCAATCATAAAAAGGAAACAAATCTTCACAAAAGTGCCGAAAATTTCATCGTCATACTCATAGTTCCTCTAAGTTTTTAAAGATACATCTCTATTATTTAACACAATGTTAATCAAACCTTAATAATGCTGCAACAATTTATACGTACAATAACTTGTGCATGAAGCTAAGCAATATAAAAGATACTGACTCATTCAAAGTAAATGAAAAGCTCGATACAAACGGTTCTGACAAAACAATTCAGGCATTTTTTGATAAACTGGGTGTGGACCACTCATCCTCGGAGCGTTTGCTTGAATCACTCCAGTTTAACTGCGGCGACACCACCGCAGGGTCTGAGACAGAGCTTCAAACGGTTGTCATTGGAGCCCCAGTCTCGGCAGATCTACCGAGATATATACTTGATTCTAATTATTTTAGAAACATTAAAAAACGGCAGGCAGCAGGTGAAACTCCGGCAAAAACAGTCCTTGAAGTTGAAAATTTCATACAGACAAATCACGAGGGAATCTGGGACAATAGCTGGGTGCGTTTCCCCCGCAAGCTGCTAAGCAAAGCATCGAGTGCACTGTTAGATTACGACTTGCTTGCAAACAAGCAAGACCCTCTGTCAGAGCCAAGAAAAGACGCTGCAAATTTTATACTTTTTGAAAACGGTGAAGAGTTAGTAAGAGTTCCCGTTAGCTACCTGTTAAAGCTCGCACTGTCTGATTCCATTTCATGGCGCTTAAACAAGGAAAATAAAGTAACGGACACTGCTGTGCAGACAGGGAAACGACTGCTTGGAAATTTTATCAGTGATAATACATCCCCGGAAACTCATTCTTTCTACATAACCCCGCTTATGCCAGCTTTTGGAGGAGGTAAGGCAATAGCGGCAGAAACCTCAAAACGCTTTCTTTTTACCCATCTCCTTAGCGCCTATGCAAACGAGAAATTTAAACTAAAAGCGTCCGGCCAGCAAGTAATAGTGTTCAACTCTCCGCATCCACCGGTGCGGTTAAAGCGGCTTAACGAGTGCATTTCAGACTCGTTTT
>JADFYB010000004.1:38923-58301 GCA_015233245.1 Nitrospirota bacterium
GTGAACTGTTTGCTAACCCTTGTCTTTCAGGGTGGAACGAGGGAGAGAAAAAGTATGCCTACATGAAGCTCTGTCATGAGGTGTTAAGCAGAAGCCAGCTTAACACCATAGGTAAACTGAAAGATGCCGGCATCATAACGAATAATCTCGTAGTTTTACCAAACATATCCAATATCTGTCTTTCAAATAACGGCACTCACTTAAGCCTTGGAAGCCTCAGAATAACCGGTGCTCTAAAGGCAGACTCTCAGCGAAATGCTTTCCGTGGTCTTAGCTCAGCCCATGAAAAATACACAGGAGACCTTGTCATCAAAGTGTTTGAGCACCTCCTGCCCTTATTTATAGGCAGCTACAGCGCCGCTCCATACAGGCTGGAATTTTCCGATTTTCATCCTGAGAAAATCCTTGGGTTTTTGCCGCACGAGCTTCATTACACACATCTGAGAATGATCTGGCGCAGGTGGAAAAAAAAGGCAAGATTTAAAATACTGAACAGGCCTGTTACCCCATTTGGGCCGTCTCTTGTTGATAAAACAATAAGCCGTCTCTTTAATTTTAAGGGCGACTACGTTGATGACTATCGCCTTATAAATTACCTTGTTGCAGTGCTAAGCACGGAAAGCTCTCCGTCCCTTGACGGCTCACTGGGTAACGAACAGCGTTTCAAGCGGGATCTAATGCACATGGGGGTATTTGACGAAAGGATGTCCACGTATCTGTTTTATCGCATGAGAAAGTTTATCGAGATAGGTTACTCAGGTTTTGAAGGACGTTACTATTCTCTTTTTGAAAGTATTTTATCCGATCTTGGTAATTCAGCAGGACTCCAAACTTTGATAACCCTTTATGCCTATTACCTCTTAGCCAACGGGGAGGTAACACACGGCGATATACCGGATACCCCGTTTGTGGAAAGTGAGAGGCGGCAGATTATCTTCGGTATGGCTATCGGTATCCCAACGTTTTACGTCAGAACCGACACAAAAAACCTGTTCCTCAGAAAAATCCTTGCTAAAGTAAAACACATTCGTTTAAGCTCAAGGTATTCCGGCTACCTGAGAGTGCTCAATCGGGAGTATTTAAAGGGATTACTGAGAGTTATTACGGAGGATGCTGCCCCGCTTATTGAGCTTTTAAATCTTCATGGTACAATTGCCGACCTGAAATTAAGAATTGAATCTCCTTCAGAATTTGCCACATCATCCAGAATTACCAAAGGGATTTTAAATGTCTCAGGCGCCGCAGCGCCGTTTAAACTCTCGGCAGATGAGTTTAACGAAAGCGCTGAAAAATATTATCGTGGCACTTTGAGAGTAAACCACTTGAAAGAGGCATTTTCTTTGTTGAAAGAGAGCTTAGTTAACGAACCATGTCAGTCAGATTTTATATCTGAAAAATACCGGCGCTGCCTCAAACCGATAATTGGTGGCCGTGCACTGGGAGATTTTATGGATTCTCTTCAGGAAAGCCTACTAAACGAAACTCTCACACTTGAAGAAATTCAAAAACTCATAAGTATAATGCTTCTTGACATACATAAAGAAACCGAGAGGTATAATTCTATTATCAGTAAGAGTGCTGACAAGAGATAACGTGATACCGCACCAGTATGTTGACCGAAGGACAGGAGAGATAGTTACCGAGAAGGTTTTTGCCGACAGAACGATTCACTGGCTGTATTGTCCAATAAAAGAGAACGCCCCGCTGCTTTTTAGAGCGCTGACTGGACAAAGAGCATCCTCATTGTTTGGTTATTTGAATTACGAAAATGTTCTCTGTTCAAAGCTAACAAGCCACAGTAAATTTATTAAGGAAACCGGTATTAATTTAGCTGAATGTCTTGACTGCCCTGAGAAGTTATCAACCCCGCGGGCACTTTTTGAAAGAAAAATTAGCTATCAGGAAACTCGTCCAATGCCGGACAATAAAGGAGCCATAGTTTGTCCCTCTGATGCCAGAGTAATTGTGGGGTCTCTTAAGGAGATGTCTGCGCTTCCTGTCAAAGGCAAGCTCTTTGACTTTGAAGAGCTGGTTTCTACAGACAAGACTGATTGGCTCAATGCGTTTTATCAGGGAGATTTTGCAATATTTCGGCTTACTCCTGAAAAATACCACTATAACCATGTGCCGGTTTCCGGCGTTGTAGTGGATTACTATGACATAAGCGGCAGGTATCACAGTTGTAACCCCGGAGCGCTTGCTGTTGAACTTACACCGTATTCTAAAAACCGGCGTAGCCTGACCATTATAGACACCTCCGTACCGGGCGGCACAGGCTGTGGACTGGTAGCTATGGCTGAGATTGCTGCGCTTATGATTGGAAATATCCACCAGTGCTACAGCGATAAAGCATACGACAATCCGGTTCCTATGAACCCGGGGCTTTTTATGGCTAAGGGACAGCCCAAAAGTTTGTTTCGTCCGGGAGGCAGCACGGTTGTACTCCTGTTTCAAAAGGGGAAAATATCGTTTGCGCCGGATATCGTCTCCAACTTGAATAAAACTTTCATAAAGAGCCGTTTAGCTGTGGGATTAGGAAGAGCGCTTGTTGAAACCGACGTAGATGTACGTTCCTTACTTGCAGAAACAAAAAATCCTTAAAAGGAGGTTCAATATGACTTTTAACCTATTGTTTATCCTTACCTTTACCCTGCTAAGCTATGCCTATCTTGTGTGGGGTTTTAAAAACCTTCAGCGAGAGGACATGCAGGTTGTAGCAACTATTCCGGTAAGAAAGCCCACTGGATCTGAACAGTGGGAGGGCATTAATTTTACCTGGTACGGAGTTCTTATAGCTAATGCTATGGTAATTTCTATTGCGCTATTTTTTATCCTGGCCGTTGGGGCTGATATATCTCTGTCAGCATCTGCAAAAATCATAACCGCTATATTGGCAGTGTCCATGCCGTCTTCAAAAATCATAGCCCAGGTAGTGGAAAAGAAAAGTTCCACCTTTACAACAGGCGGCGCATCGTTTGCAGGGTTTTTAATGGCCCCTGTGGTCATATTTATAGTTAACGAAATTTTTGGAGGATACACTAATCGTACTGTCCCCGTTATGACAGTGCTTGCCGCAATGGCTATAACTTATTGCACTGGAGAGGGGCTTGGACGCCTTGCGTGTATAAGTTTTGGGTGCTGTTATGGAAAGCCGTTAAATGCCTGCAGCCCCTTTGTACAGCAGATATTTAGCCGGTTTAATTTTGTATTTACAGGGAAAACAAAAAAGATATCTTATGCAAACGGTTGGGATGGATTAAAAATAATACCGATACAGGGGATAACGTCTGTTATTAATCTCACAACCGCTGGTTTCGGTATGTTTTTATACGTTAACTCACATTTTACCGCAGCATTTTTAACTACCTTGATATTTTCGCAGGGATGGAGAATATTGTCTGAATTTGTACGCTCCGACTATCGCGGAGGTCAAAAATTCTCCTGTTATCAGATAATGTGCGTCTTATCAATACTGTTTGCAGTGATAATTTCGTGTATAACAGTGGAACCGGTTTTAGTCAGGATAGACACATATGCAGGTATCAGGGTTTTTACAGAACTGCCTGCTGTTATGTTTTTACAAATTGTGTGGATTTGTACCGCTATCTATTTAGGTAAGAGCAAAGTGACAGCCTCGCGGATTTTACTATTTGTCAGGGAAGATAAGATTTGATATCATTTTTAAATTTGACTTTGGCTGTTCCATTCGTTTACATTAAAGCAGTCACAATTCAATAGAGAGGGAGTGTATTATGATTGTAACAGCAGTAACCGTGTATGTTAAACCGGAGCATATTGGTGATTTTATAGAGGCAACCGGGAAAAACCACGAAGCCTCAGTAAAAGAACCCGGCAATATGCGCTTTGACGTTTTACAGTGTAAAGATGACCCAGGCAGATTTCTGCTCTATGAGGCGTATGAATCTGAGGTGGCTTCAAAAGCCCATAAGGATACCAGCCACTACCTCCTGTGGCGTGAAACCGTAGAGCCGTGGATGGCCAAACCCAGACAGGGTGTTGCTCACTCTGTAATCTACCCTACAGCAAAGGCTATGTGGTGATAAGTCCGTTTACTTTTGCTAAAACTCCTTATGTTTACTTTGGCGACGGTAAATTCCAAACACTTGGTAAAATTGTTGCCAATACCGCAAAAACCATAATTCTACTGACAGGCGGTAAATCTCTGGCTAACTCAGGTAAATTTAAGGCGCTCTCCGAGGATTTACAAAAATACGCCGTTACATTTTATCACGAAACCATAACGGCTGAACCCACCCCGGAATTGATTGATAAAATATCTGACAAATACCGCAATAACAATATCGGGGCAGTGCTGGCCATTGGCGGAGGCAGTGTCATTGATGCAGGTAAAGCGGTCTCAGCCATGATACCTGTTACCGGTTCCGTTTTTGACTATCTTGAGGGTGTGGGTAAGGGGCTAAATCACAGCGGTAAAAAGCTCCCGTTTATTGCCGTTTCAACAACTGCCGGTACCGGGAGTGAGGCCACTAAAAACGCCGTACTTAGCCGTGTTGGCGTAAATGGTTTCAAACGATCACTAAGACACGACAACTTTGTGCCTGATGTTGCAGTTATTGATCCACGTCTTCACCTGTCTTGTCCTTCAGGCGTTACCTCTGCTTGTGCTATGGATGCGTTTACTCAACTTTTGGAATCATTTCTCTCTGTTAAAGCCTCTCCCGTTACAGATGCTCTTTCCTTTGATGCTATCCGCCTTTGCCGAAAAAACATTGTGCTCTGTGCGACAACCCACGCTGAGGACATTAATGTGCGGGCATCGATGGCCTATGCCGCTTTTATTTCAGGTGTAACACTGGCTAATGCCGGTCTTGGCGTTGTGCATGGCTTTGCCTCATCCATAGGAAGTTATTTTGAAATACCTCACGGTGTTGTCTGTGGAACACTTGTAGGCGCCTGTACAAGAAAAAATATTGCCCGCCTAAAAGAAGCCGCTAACGATATGCCCTCTGCCAATGCTGCTCTCCATAAATATGCGCAAGTAGGAGCCAGTCTTACAGATTCACCGTATGATGATATTAATGCCAATTTAAACTCACTTACCGGCAAAATTGATGAGTGGACTGAATTGCTTAGAATCCCAAAATTATCGGCTTATGGTATAAAATCAGCCGATTTTGAAAAGATAGCCTCCGAAACCGGCATTAAGGAAAACCCGGTCTCTCTGTCTAAAAACGATCTGATTGAAATTCTAACTGAGCGATTATAGAATAATTAGGTTGTTTTTTGAGTGGCTAATTTAGGTGTTGTTACTTTTGTTGGTATTCGCTTAATTTTTCAATGTTTTTCAGCTTTATTCGTTCACATGATGTCTCTATTAATCCTTTGTTTCTGAACTTGATTATGGTTCTTGAGACAGAGACCCTTGTTGAGCCGGTCATATCGGCTATCTCCTGGTGCGTCAGTGAGATTTTTAACATATCGCCATCGGCATATTTAAGCAGCAGAGATGCGATGCGGGTTTCTATGTCCATAAATATCATATCTCGCAGCATGTTTTCCATGCTGAGCCTTTTGTCGCCTATCACCTGTACAAGTTTAATTGCAAGGTCAGGCCTTGATTTCAAAAAAGCCTCAAAAGTCTCTTTTTTTATTTCAATCCCTGAGCAGTCATCCATAGCATCGGCCCCTGTGCTTCTTTCATTTTCTCCGGCAAGTGTCAGTTCACCAAAGAACTCTCCGGGTTCCACAACATCCAGGATAAACACTCTTCCGTCATGATTTATCTTTGAAAGTTTTATGTACCCACTCTCTAAAAAAAACAACGACTTTGACTCCAGGCCTTGCATGTACAGGGTTTGTTCTTTTTTCAAATTGAACGGTTTGGATTTTTTGCGTAAAGAGATAAGCTCCTCGCTGCTGGTTGACATAAATAGCGGGTGGGTTTCAAACATAACGATTTTTTCAAATTTATTTTCTACCTGATATCTCATTTCGTACCATTCATGCTGTCAAATTTATTATACCATAAACGCTAAACTTTGCAGATTGCAGACGTTTTGTCCTGTGTTAGATATATTGGTGTTTGTGGATAAATAGTGTATAAGTTTTATTACTTTTTCCCTGTAATATGGTTACAAAAGCTAAAAAGTTTTTTTGACTAATATTTTTTCTATTGACAAGTAATTTTGATATTTGTTAATTTAGCTAAGTGAATCTATTGCAAATTAAAATTGAAACGATAGATTCGTATGTTTTGCTAAAAAGGAACCTAGTTAAGCGGTTCATCTGTCTGTCGCAAAGCAATACGCGCAGTAGTAACGCCGCAATCTCCGTACAAAACACTGTTTTCTCTTGTTTATGTAAATTTTGCTATGAATCAAATCATAAACACCAACTGTGCTTGTGTTCACAAAGCTTTCTTAATAAAAACTTCAGGCTATATTGGCAATTAAATTAATTTCATGATGATTTAATAGGTTAAAGGGGGCTGTGCTATGGCGACAAGAATGATGAGAGCAATACTGTGTTTGGTGGTGGTTTTTATGCTTTTTCCCATATTAGGCAAGCTTTCATTAAATCACCTTTTTGACTTTGCTGATGCAGAAGCATTTTCGTACTTCAGTGAAGCAAATACTCACTATAAAAATGGTGTTGCTGCTCTTAAAAATGGTGATTGTGAACTCGCCATTGCATCTTTTAAGAAAGCAATAGCGACTGAGCCAGCTGATCAATCCATAAAGGTGGGAATGTTCACAGAAGAGTACTCACCAAATAAGATGTTAAAAGAAGCAGAGAAGACATGTGACGTTGCCTCTTCCTCTCCTAAAACAGATGCCAAAAAAGATACACCGCAGTCAACACCCTCGCCCCCACCATTAACTATAGCTCTTAAGGGGCCTGTGGAAAATAATCGAACATTTTCAAATAACATTGAATCAGTTGAAATAAGCGGTTCAATAGAGGGCGGCAAAGGTAAGGTTAAGTTGCTTATTGATGGTCAGGAAATCCCGATTGATGAAAATAAGATTTTTTCAGCTACCGTGCCCTTGCTTGGAGGCGAGAATAAATTCAACATATTGGCTGTTGATGAAGGTGGAAAAACATTTACGAAAAAACTTGTTTTAGTAAAAGCGCAAGAACAAGTTGCTCAGAAACCATTGCCGACACAATCTCCGTCACCATCACCCTCTCCCACACCACATATTATAGTGAAGAATACTACGCCTCCTTTGATTTCAGACATAAAAGTAAATAATAATAACTATAATGCTCAAGGCAATGTTGTTAGCGGTAACAAAGCAGTTGTAAAAGCCTCTGTCTCAGGCAAATCCGCAATAGCTTTGGTTTATATAAATGGCGCTGAAGCAAGTATGGAAAAAGAGGGCGAATTTTATTCAACAGTACTACTTAAGCAAGGACAAAGTGAAATTGAGATAACAGCAGTCGATTTGGATAGAAATAAAACTATCAAGACAGTAAAAATTATAAAAGAAGATAAACTTCCTTTTGAACTGAAAGGCAGGTATTTTGCTCTCATAATAGGAATAAACAAATACAAAAATATTCCGGGTCTTACTACAGCAGTTGGGGATGCTAAGAAGGTTGCTGAGGTACTTAAAGATAAGTATGGTTTTGAAGTAAAAACAATGCTTGATGAGAATGCAACGAAGGACAATATAATAGATGAAATAAACATGTACAGAGAGAAGCTTTCAGCAAACGATAAGTTTCTTGTTTACTATGCAGGACACGGGTATTTTGAAAAGGGTAACCAGAAAGGTTATTGGCTGCCTGTTGACGCTGTAGATAGCAGAACAACTAAGTGGATTTTAGTTGATGAGATAACATCAGAGCTGAATCTTATAAGAGCGAGACAAATATTAATAGTAGCAGACAGTTGTTATTCAGGGACATTTAATAGGGGTGTTGAGATAAGGCTTACAACAAACAACTCCCAAGGTGTAAATATAAACCACCAGGAAGATAGAGTTGAATACGTGAAAAAAATGCTTTTTAAAGCAAGCAGAACACTTATGGCAAGCGGTGGGAATGAGCCTGTGTCTGATGACGGAAGCAGTGGGCATTCTATATTTGCTTCGGCTTTTATAGATGGACTTTTAAATATTGAGGATAATTTCTTTACAGCTGAGGAGTTTTTTGTAAAACAACGAGTGAAAGAGAGAGTTCTTGGAAAAGGAAACCAGACACCAGAATATAATGCTATCAGAAATTCTGGTGATGACGGAGGTGACTTCGTGTTTGTGAAAAAGAAGTGATTAGGTAAGTTTTTTAAAAGTGGAATACTTAATGATTAATTAGATGAAGCTCACTATGAGTTTATAATAAGTTTTGTAAATGGAGGTAATCAGTTGTTTATTAATCTTATCAGAACAGAAACTTTAAAGAAAAAGTCTTTAGCGGCTGTTATTTTATTCATTTCAATATTTTTGTTTGTATCCAGGTCTTCAGCCATAGACAATACATTTGAGTGGGTGGGTGTGGATTTTAACTTTTCACCTCCCGGGGCAAGAGCATTGGGTATGGGTGGAGCATTTGTCAGCACAGCAGATGACACTACTGCTCCTATAGCAAACCCGGCTGGTACTGCCCAGCTTGCTAAAATGCAAATATCGTTACAATATAGCTATGGCACTCAAAATGGTAACAGCGGGTCATATCACTATAGTGGCGTTGGCGGTCCTAATGATATTGTTACAGTTGGCCAAACCACAGAACGTGGAACATCCTCAAAACTATCGTATGGCTCATTTTCGACACCGATTTTTAATAAAGCATTAAATATAGCCTTATTTTATAGCAAAACTGGTGATATAGTTAAAAATTCTACAGTTTCTTTTCACAACTCTGCCAACGGGTATGCAATCTGGCCAATTGAAACCAAACTATCTATAGATGAATACGGTCTTAGTTTATCTAAAAGTTTTTTTGACAACAAGCTTATGTTTGGAGCCGGACTTAGCGTGTTTTACATGGATTTAGAAAGTGCTTTTTATACATCATCAGCAGGTGGTTTTGCTACATCATCAACCCAAACATATTTTTTGAGTAATAACAATTCATCCTACGGTTCTGGTGCAAAAATCGGCTACCGTTTTGGTGTTTTGTACAAACCGCTGTCATGGTTAAACTTTGGCGCAAACGGTGCCATCATGCCTGAGTATGATTATAAAACTTCATATAATATAACAGGTTTTTTAAATAGTTTAGGTAACTTTGGTGGCGCCCAGGTAATCTCATATAATTTTACAAACAAACTTAAAGTTCCTGACTCCTATTCATTTGGTGTTTCCGTGAGACCCATACAGAACTTGCTGATATCCACAGAAGCGAAATATGTGTTGTATTCACAGCTAATGAGAGATTTTTATGTCGCATACGATACATATACGGGTTCAACAAGTAATCCAACAGCGACATATTCTGCTTCAGATTTTAAAATCAATGATATAGTTGAGTACCATTTAGGGACTGAATATATGTTTAACATCACAAAAGAATTACCGTTAGCCGTGAGGCTTGGCACCTATTATGTACCAAAACATTCATTGGAATGTACCATAAATCAAAATATGAGAGATTTAGGCTTTGACGGTGGTAAGAATCTTTGGCATGTAACCGGAGGTATAGGGACTGTAATTGCAAATCATTTACAGCTTGATTTAGCAGGTGATTTTTCTGACGCTAATAAAAAGTTTATTGCATCTACTGTGTATCAATTCTAGTGCAATTACAGAGGAGTGGTTTCAAAGTTAAGAAACACTCCTCATTGTTTTTGATGGAATATTATGGAGGCTGTAATAAATTATTTGGTAAAGTACAAAGGACTGTTTTATTACATAATTGTGTTAACAGCGGTAGTGTTATTTTTGCTTTACGGAATACATAAAGGTGCTTGCGTTACAACCTCATCTCAGAACATTTCAGGCAATACAGATACATATGCATTAACACTTGGTGGCAGTTCTAACGATGCCGCCTACTCTATATCAAGCACAACAGATGGCGGATTCATAGTTGGAGGTTACACATGGTCATTTGGTTATGGTAACAAAGACATGATGGTAATTAAGATGAGTAAATCTAACTCAATAGACTGGCAATACACATACGGGGGAGCTGATAACGACAGTGTTCAATCAATAAAACAAACATCAGATGGTGGTTATGTTGTTGCAGGTTATACTAAATCTTTAGGTGCCGGTTGCTATGATATGTGGATATTGAAGTTAGACTCTGCCGGAACGCCAACATGGCAGAACACTTATGGTGGACATGGTACATGCTACAACGTAATAGGTTGTTCCAACTCAGGAGCTGGCATATCAGGCATAGAATATGCTAAATCCATAGAGCAAACATCTGATGGCGGATATATTGTATTAGGTTATACAGGCACCTTCGGTGCAGGTTCAGATGATATATGGGTGCTTAAGCTTAATTCTGACGGAACTATAAAGTGGCAAAAAACGTATGGGACTACAGAAGTAGAAAATTCTTATTCCATAAAGCAGATATCAGACGGTGGGTACATCATTGCAGGAAACAGGATATCTGTATGTGATTTAACTGCTGATATTTTATTTATCAGATTAGATGCTGATGGTAATGTGATATGGGCAAAGACGTACGGTAATGGAAATCAGTCCTTTACATTTTCAGCAATAGAGAGTATCTATGGTGGGTACATTGTTGCAGGTTACACTAACGCTTTTGGCACAGGGGATGAGGATGTATGGGTGCTTAAATTAGATCCCACTGGAGCCATAGAGTGGCAAAAGACGTATGGCGGTACTGGAAATGACTTTGCTTACTCTATCCTTCAGACAACCGATGGCGGCTATCTTGTAGCCGGAAGCACGAATTCTTTCGGATCAGGCGCTTATGACGTATGGGCTTTGAAGCTATTTAGTAATGGTGAGATTCAGTGGCAAAATGCTCATGGTGGACCTGGCGATGATTTTGCAAGCTCTTATTCTATTGCTCAGACATCTTATGGCGGCTACTTGTTAGCTGGAAACACTGACTCTTACGGAGCTGGAGGTTCTGATTTCTGGGTTGTTAAAGTTGCACCTGATGGTTCCTCAGGTTCATTTACAACTCGCACTCAGGCACTTTCCGCAAACACTTATATAACTGGAAAGGATATTGTGTTAATGTCGTTAAATACAGGTGTCACGCCTACACCCACTAATGTATCACCAGTTAAGATCTCTGTAATTATGGGAATTCAGAACTAAAGAAATTTAAGTCTCTAACAGGAATCCACTAAGTTGTTGACAGTTTGTTTCATATACGCACTTGATTTTCTGTAATAATTTGTGTTTATTTATAGGAGTGTGTTTTAAAGAAATTTTGACAGAGGTGTAGTTGGGTTGATAGGTGAGTACTTATCAAGGTGTCGTAATGAGTCAGGGGTTCCCATAGAGGAGCTGTCAAAGAGAACTCGCATACGTCTGTATTATCTCAAAGCACTTGAAAAAGAGGAGTTTTATAAAATCCCGGGTGAGACCTATGTAAAAGGCCACATACAGACATATCTTAAAGCTCTCGGATTGGATCCTGCCGAGGGGCTTAGGATCTATCAGAATGAGAGTAACCACGGAGTGGCAGACACCCCCGTAGTTACTAAAACCACTGATTTTAATCCCGTCAGGACAGACACCGTTAAGCCTGTAAAATCATATAAATATATCTATGTGGCAGTTATTATTTTGATAGCAAGTCCGGTTGTTTATTTTTTGTATAGCCACAAGTTTGATAACCCGAGGTTAAAAACATATATTATTAACAAAGCACAAACAAATATCAAAGATTTTATAGATACTGTTAACTCATCAAAAACGGACAACGCCGCCACAGCTGTTCAACCATCAGAACCTCAAACTCCTAAGAACACCTCTGCACAGGCAACACAAGTAGTTAAGCAGCCTGCAGTCAGCCCGTCTCCGGCGGTAACTGCTGCAAAACAGCATACTCTGTCGCTGAAGGCATTGGATTTAACGTGGCTCAGTGTTAAAATAGATGGCAAAGAAGCAAAGCAGATGTTTCTTAAACCTTTGGAAACTGTACAGTGGGTTGCTGATGACAATTTTGTATTAAAACTGGGTAATGCCGGAGGCGTCAAAATAGTTTTTGATGGTAAAGAGCTGGAGGGTTACGGGCAAAAGGGGAGCGTTGTTACCTTGGAGCTGCCCCCAAAACCAACACCCTCTGAAGTACCAATTCCAGAGTAAGTTAATTAAGTAACCTGCTACCCATATCAGCTTGACTTTATGTACAGGGTATCTGTTTAATAAGATTGTATTGCAAATTGTTAAACCGCGTGAAGGGGGTGTAATATGGACTTATCACTTTTTACAGTTTTCACGGCAGGGATTTTGACGTTTCTTGCTCCGTGTGTGCTTCCGATTGTGCCAGCTTACCTGTCTTTTATTGCTGGTGTAGAGGGCGGTGCAGATTCCGGCAGCGTTAAACGCAATATAGCTAAAACTCTCGTTCCAATTTGTTTTTTCGTGCTGGGGTTTTCTGTGGTGTTTGTTATTATGGGGGCAACTGCTACAGCACTTGGGCGGTTTCTTGTTGACTACCAGCAGTACATAAACCGCATAGGCGGCGCTCTCGTTATATTTTTTGGCCTTCACTTTACAAACCTTTTTTTGCGGGAGGATTTTGTTAAAATCTTTGCAGGAATTGGACTTCTTATAGCCGGAGCGTTTGCTTTTGAAGTTATCGGGCAGCAGGATTTCATGGCAGTTATGGGCGCCTGGGCTATTGTGTTTGCACTGTATTTTTTTTCAGCCCATTTGCTTCTTTACAGACAGCTTAAAGCAGAGAATAATGCGGCGGCTGGTGTGTTTAGCTCATTTGTCGTGGGGCTTACCTTTGGTGCCGGCTGGAGTCCCTGCATTGGCCCAATTCTCGGCTCAGTCCTGCTTTTAGCCTCAAGACAGAGCACAGTCTATCAGGGTATGCTGTTTCTTGCCGTGTTTTCACTGGGGCTTGGTATTCCTTTTATAATTGCTGGAGCTTTCTGGGCAACATTTCTTAATTTTGTCAGAAAATTTGGTAAATTCTTTGCTCTTGTTGAAGTTCTGGGCGGTGTTTTGTTGATAACGCTAGGGTTACTGCTGCTTACCGGAAAACTCTCTGTTCTTTCCGCTTGGTAAACAGATTTGGGAAATGTCTATAAATTCATAAGATCTCAAAAAGTTGCAGTTGTAGGCTTTGTACTACTTGCATTAATGGCTTTGGTTGTACTTTCATGTGGCTCAGGCGGTGGAGGCGGAGGTTCGTCATCCTCAGGCTCCACATATTTTTCCACCACAACGACAACTACCTCCACAGCCTCCGGCACAACAGCAGGTTGGCATAATCAAGGGCTGAACTGTCTATACTGTCATAGCACTGTGTTTGCCGGCAGCACCAAGCAATTACTTATCGGAGGGACAGTGTTTAAAACCGTAACTGTTTCAGACACTGATAATGTATCAAACACCTGTAATGCTAATGTTCATGTGCAATTGGTTGATCCTTCTTTTACTGTTGTTTACGACTCCTTAAATTACGTTGATACAGTGTCAAATGCAGATAACGGAACAGGAAACATCTTTATTCTTTCAAGAAAACTTTCATCCTTAACCGGAGAGTATTACATGCGGCTTGTGACAGGCGACAATATCACAATTGGCCAAAGCAGGAATCTTCATACCTTTACAAGCGCTTACAACAGTTCAACTCCAGCTGACTTATTAAATAGATACTCGTGTAACGCTTGTCATAATGCAACACCACAATTCAATGCAGACGGCCGTTTGTATCCCAATATAGACGCATCCAAATGTAATTAATGGAGGCACACAGACAAGTATGAAGTGTAATTGCTCTGAAGCGGTAAGGGGCACGTACTTTAACTTAGTTTTACTTGCGCTGATGGCTCTGCTTACGGTTTCATGCGGCTCAGGCAGCGGAGGCGGCAGTCATAGCTCATCCTCAACGTCCTCCGGCTCAAACACCGGTTGGCACAATCAGGGCAGGGATTGTCTGTACTGTCATAATACTGATCTTGAAACTAACAGACATCTGCTTACCGGAGGAACGGTATTTAAAACCGTCACCGTCTCTGACGTTGATAATGTAACAGATGCCTGTAACACCACACTGTATGTTCAATTTGTAGATAGTACTTTAAACGTGGTTTACGACTCCTCAAACTACACAGATACGTCATCCACCGGAGGTAATGGAACAGGAAATATATTTATTCTGTCAAGAAAACTTTCATCCTTAACCGGAAACTACTACGTGCGGCTGATTACAAGCGATGGTACCGTAATTGGTAACAGCAGAAGCCGTCACATCTTTACAAGTGCTTATAACAATTCAAATCCATCCGATTCATCGAACATGTATTCGTGTAACGCTTGTCATACGGCAGTGCCTCAGGGTGGCGCTGACGGTTATTTGTATCCCAACATAAACTCATCAAAATGTAATTAAAGGAGGTAGAGAATGTTTATAAAACTTGTAAAAATATCACTGATTGCCTTTGCACTGATTGTCTGTACAGTTACTTTTGCATATGCAATAACTATGGAGGGTCAGCCGGCGATTGATTTTAAACTTCCAGGATTGTTTGATACATCAAAGGTGTATTCGCTGTCGGATTTTGCTGGTAAAGTGGTTCTTCTAAACATATGGGCAAGTTGGTGTACTGGCTGTCAGGCTGAAATGCCTGAGTTTATCTCGCTTGCCGATGAGTTTAAAGACAAGGGACTTGTTATTGTAGCAGCGTCTGTTGACAATAATGCCGCTAAAGCCGTTGATTTCCTTAAAGGCCTTGAGTCTAAAACCGGTAAAAATTTAAACTTCACCGTTTTGTACGACAAAGACAAAAAAATCGCAAATGATTACAAACCTCGTGGTATGCCTGCCACATATCTGATAGATAAAACCGGTAAAATTGCAAATATTTTCCCTGGATCATTTACAACGGCAAATATCGGCACTCTCAAATCTGCCATTGGGGCTTTACTCAAATGAAACCGATTACTTTAGCGGTAGCAATTATCGCATTAACGGTGTTATCGTCGTGTTCTGAAAAACTTGCAATCGTTAAGCCGTATGAGAGGGAGTTTTTGGCTGAGGACAGGATGTTTTTTAGCCCGATGGAGGGAAGGAGCGAGTTGGAGGGGCACGTGTTTTTGATTAGAGAGGCTGCTGAGGGCGGCGAGGGGACTTTTCAGGGAGGATGCGGCTGCAGATGAGGCGGCTATCTAAAATTGGCGCTCTGCTTTTCCTTAGTGTATTGGTGCTTCTTTCGTTAGCAGTCCTTAGCGCTGAGGAGTTAAAAGACAAAATCTCTCTCGGTTATGATTTCTACACTGACAGCGGCAACACTAAAGTATATTCTCCAAACATAGGAATTTTCAAAAAGATAACCGGCAACTTGCTTATAGGAGGGAAATTCAGTGTAGATGCCATAACCTCTGCGACCATGTATAACGGAGGGCGGAAAAAGACCGTTGATGCCGTGACAAGCGCAACCCGAAAGCATGGGACATTTGACGAGGTGCGGTATGCTCCCAATTTCTTTACCATGTACAAGGATTATGAAAACACATTGACACTTGGCGGCTACTATTCCACAGAAAGGGATTATACAGGCCGCTCGATATATGCCAATTATACAAGGCTTCTTAATGAGCAGAACACCGCTTTGGGGTTAGCTGTCTCTTATGCTTTTGACAAGTGGCATCCATCTTTTGCAAGAGCACTCTCAACAGATGACAGAAATGAAGCTGAAATAGATATGTCTGTTACTCAACTGTTTTCTCCTACATTTTCTGGGCAACTTATTTACTCATTTATAGACAAAGACGGCTATATGGCCTCTCCCTACTACTACCTGACCACAAGTACATTTACCGTATTTGAGCGCTACCCGCAGCAAAGGATAGGCCACGCGCTGGCACTTAAACTTGTAAAAGCTCTCGATCCCCTTACAAGCCTTCACTTTAAGTACAGGCTCTACACCGACACGTGGGATATAAACGCTCACACGTTTGAGGCTGAACTATATCGTGAAATCTCAAAAACGGTAACTCTTGGGGCAAGATACAGGTTTTATACACAAGGGGCTGCCGACTTTATGAAACCTATCAGTCAGTACAAAAGAGATGACCAATACATTGGGGTTGACTACAGATACAGCGCCTTTGATTCAAACACCGTTGGACTTGCACTCATCCTTAAACCCAAAACGGCTGAGACAGCCTTTATAGATTTAAGCAAGATGAAAATAAAGTGCAGCGCCGATTATTACGTAACATCTAAAAACGATTACATCCGGTACTGGTACAATATGGACAGAATGAGAGCACTGTTTACATCTGTAACTATTGATTATGAGTTCTGATGTGCTTTTATTAGAATAACGATTTAAGCCAATTTATTAATTTTGCTGTCTTTGGGCTGTCTAAAAACTGTACAAGAGCACCTAAAAAAATTACTATTCCTACAATTGCTATTCTTAGTTTTGTGAATATTTTCTTTTTTTCAGATTCCTGTTGTTTCTTGTAGGGTTGCTCTCCGTAACGGTATTGTTCATCACCTGGCTTTTTCCTCCTTACCGGTTCTTCAATTCCGTCAAGAAGTTCCTTCACAGACACTGTCTTTCCTGATTTAATACATAAAAAATCAGTTGTACCACCCTTCTCACGTCTTGTTATATCAAAGTATTCATATACCGTCGCACAAGTTCCCGTACATGGACAGGGTATCAATAAATCCACTTTCACTTTTTTTATCTTTTCGTTTATATCTTTAAAATGCTCTCTGATAATCCACAGAAACTCCCGTCTGCTTGCGCCGATTATTTTTATGTCTATGATTCTTTTGGATTCATCTGCTTTTATATAGGCAATCGTCCTATCGTTTTTCTCTTCTCTGTTTAAAACAACTCCGTCTCTCCAGCATATATAATTACCATCGACATCTCTTTTAATTAATTTATGCATCCTTACTATAAAATGTGGCATTACGTTCTTAGGTAAAAACTCGTACTGATACAAGACATGTGTGCTGTTACTGAAATCAAAATCAACGTCTATCGGTTCTCTTGGTAACACGCTTGGGATGATGTAGTTATTTGTGTCTTCCATAGCAAAGGAAAGTTCAAAATTTTTCATAAGCCTCAAAAGTGTGGGGTATTGAGAGCCTGGATAACCGTCAATATCTTTCCAAATATACGGTAGGTCGTCCTCACATAAAACACCATGTCGCAAAGTAACTGTTCTTGACGCTACCACCTTATAGACCGCATGAGTGCCCCAGGCGGGTTTTATAATCAGTGTGTAACGTAAAATGACATCGTCTTTAAAATGCAGAAATACACCCAAATCATGAAGATATTCGGCTAACAGACTTTCTTCATTTTCAGTTATATAGTTTTCTTCGCACAGGGTTTTAAATCCATGATAATTTATATAATTCCGAGTGTCTTTTTCTAAAACCTTTCTTACTTTAATCCATTTGTGAAACCACTCTGTACCCATAAGAGGAAGATTAGCAGCGACATCGCCTATTACTGCTTTTAGCTTGTCAAAGGAATCCGGCCCGTCTTCGGGGTGTTTAGAGCTAACCTTAAGAAACCTCTTGATATTGGGAAATTTAGCTTTCAAATCTTTGAAGTTAATCTCCTCAATATATTGATCGCATTTATTTAAAACTAAAATGACCGGGCTGTCCTCGCCAAAGGCTTTAATTGTGTTAAGCCAATATTCAAGCCTGCCGTATTCATTCTCCTGCCTTGCATCCCAGACAAGCATATAGACGGAGCGCTTGGTTAAGAAAAACTGATGCGTTGCGTGATATATCTCCTGCCCGCCAAAATCCTAAACATTGAGTGTAATTTCATTGCCGTTTTTAGGTGTAATCTTCAGCTCTTTTATTTCTATGCCTTCAGTTGACTTTTGTATATCAGAAAAAGTATTATCGGTTATTCTTCTTAAAATACTTGTTTTTCCGACTCCGCCCTGACCAACAATTATAAGTTTAGCTTCGTATAATTTTGTTATAACAGTTGATTCTTTGTTTAGTAATTCAAAATATTCTCTTATAGAGCTAATACCTTTTAGAGCAATTTCATATGGTGGGGTCCTAAGCGGGTTATCTGAGACATTAAAATCTATTAGATTTTTCAGTTTTCTAAATTCAATGGGTAGGGCTGTTAGTTGGTTTTCACTAATATAAAGTCTCTCTAAATTATTAAGCTTTCCAATCTCAGGTGGCAGCACTGTTAGTTTGTTGTACCTAATATTAATTTCTTGTAGGTTATTAAGATTTCCAATCTCAGGCGGGAGGGTTTTTAGTCCGTTGTTATTAATATAAAGTCTTTGTAATTTACTAAGATTTCCAATCTCTGGTGGGAGGGTTGCTAGTCCGTTGTTTGATAAATCTAATACCACAACCTTATCTTCATACGCTTTATTGATTATTTCTAAGAGTTCATTTTTATCCATTTTGAATCAGCTTCCCCTTTATAGAACACTCGATTACTTTCCATAGGTTTTATTTTACAGGGTTATTGAGGATTTTGCAAATTTAATTTATGGACTTCAACTTCAGCAATCTGCTTCCATGAATGATGGTTATAATTTCTAAACATCCCTCTTTGACTTCATATATGATTCGATAACTCTTATATATTAATTCCCTGACTGAAGGATCCTCGGATTCCGGCACAGAACGCCCCATTTCAGGAAACAAACTTATATGCTCAACCATCTCAAAAATCCTCTCCTTTAACATCGCAGCATAATAAGGTGAGTCAAATGCAATGAAGTCACATATTTCTTTCAGGTCTTCAAGTGAATCTTTAGACCATTTTATTTTAACCATTTTCCCATCAATTCCTTAGCTTCTTCATGAGTGTAAAATTGACCGGAGTCCAACTGCTCCTTACCCTTTAATATCTTCTGCTTAACATACAAGGATTCCATAATGTCTTCTAATGTTGCATCATCCGGCATATCCTTAACCATTGTTAATACAGAGTCTTTAACAGAATTCATTTAGACACCTCCATGGTTATATCCAATTTCTTATAGTATAAGTAATCAACAACAGTTTTGAAAACCGGACTTTTGGTTGAAACCCACCACAAAAAAAAGATTGAGGGAAACCTGGCTTGCTTCAGGCTCCCCTCAAAGGAATCATTCGTCTTTATGTCTCTTTGCTATTTACGCATCAGCAAGTATCATATCCTGTTGACGGCACGCTTCTGATTTATTAGCGTCACACTCCCAAAACACACGGTTTGAACATTGACGGCATGCGGATTTATCCAGACTCGACACAATGTCGGCAATGGCGTCCT
>JADFYB010000289.1 GCA_015233245.1 Nitrospirota bacterium
AGGTCACATCGCTGATGAAAGTTTATACGTTTATAAAGTCAGCAGTTTTCAGATTATTGACGGTAATATTTAGGGATGCAAAGGTGGTTGACCTGCTTGATATTGTGGAGAGAGCAAAAGATGTTTCGGCTAATCCTCATTTAAAGTCAATTGAAAACGTGCTCAATGAGGCTGAAAAGATAAGCCCAGCAGCTGTGGTTTTAGCCCGTAAGAAACTTGGCAGTTTCATTCCTGATATAGTCATAAACCGCGTACAGAGTAAAAATGACGCTCAGGTAGGAACTGTGGTTGCAAAACTTCTTAAAGACTATGTTGGAATTGAGAGCAATGTTTTAGCATACATACCTGAGGATGAGGCCGTAAAAAAAGCAGTACTGACACTTAAACCTGTTATGGCAGCAAGCCCCCAGTCGGAGTTCTCAAAATCTATCCTTAAAATCGCTGCGGCTTTAACCACATAATACCAATCGGTGAACATTAAGGGGCGGAATATTTGATGCAATGAGGATTAAAATTACTCTCCGGTAAATATGGTAAGTCTGTTGCGACCCTCTTTTTTTGACCTGTAAAGGGCAATGTCGGCCTCGTTAACCAATTGTAAATAATCACCCAAAGTGTCTTTGTAGCAGGAGAGTCCAAGACTTATAGTAACTTTTATAGTGTTTTCATTAAATACCACCGGACTTGCCTCCACCTTCTGCCTTATTCTGTCGCAAACCAGACTGGCTGTTTGCAGATCTGTTTCAGTTAATACTATCAGGAACTCCTCCCCTCCGTACCTTGCCAGTACATCAGACAACCGCAGCTCAGCAGTGACGATTTTTGTTACCTGCCGAAGAACTTCATCACCAGCCTGATGTCCATAGTTATCGTTTACTTTTTTGAAGAAATCTATGTCAAGCATTGCCACGGTAAACATATTTCCGTATCTTTTAGACTTATTGAATTCCTGCTCCAATTGTTTTTCCATATACCTGCGGTTAAACGCTGAGGTAAGCACATCATATTGACTTAACTGCTCGAGAGTGGAATTTATCTCTTTTAATTCCTCAAGCTGTTTTTCATAAAGAGCAACGTTGGTCATGTCCTGAATTACGATGGTCGCATAGTCTTTTTCACAGGATGCGTCCAGCACAGGTAAAAACACACAGTCCTGAAACATAAACTCTGCAGAACCGGTAATAGGGTGGGTTTGAGTAAACTTAAACAAGTATGGCCGCTGCCGCCAGGATGTGAAGGAGAAATTCTTTAGCAGAAAAACACTTCTTAATTTTAAATCCAGCCACTCCTTAGGCAAATACGGAAAAGCATCAAATATGTTACGTCCTATTACCTCCTCAGAACTCAGCCTGCTGTGTTTTTCCATAAACTTATTCCAGACAACAATAGTATATGCCTGATCAAGCACAACAACCCCAACACTTATATCCTGCACGATGATTCGTAAAACATTATTGTCCATACCTTGAGTGCATACCTCCGGAAATTACATCAATTCAAGTTTTTTGTCTAAAAAGACTTTTATGGTCTCAATGGACTTCTCTGACATAAAGGCAAGCAGGTCACTTTTAAAACCATCGCTTTGAAGCTTAAAATTAATTTTAACAAAAAGAGTATAATCCCAGTGCAATTGTCGCCTCATAAAAATGTTGTATAAGAGTTTGTTCATTTCCATCTTTTTATTTAAAACAGAAGGTTGTGAAAAAGTCATTTCACTTTTAAATAATTGTTTTGAAAATCCGTTAATGCTTGCTCCGCTTACTATATTGGAGACTTCAAGAAGCAATTCGTTTTGTTGATCTATGTTTAGAGTGCTGCTGTATCCAAGAATGTCAGCTATTGTGGAATAAGAGTTTTCGCCAAAAAGAACAATGGTTTCACCCTCAATGAGGTTATAGTTGTAAAAAGTCTGCCTTATTGCAGTCACCACCTCGTCTTTATTGTAGGTGGATCTTTCAGTGATTGCCTCGATGATTTTTTCAGCAGGTACAATCTTTACGTCCGGTATGGATAGCTCTACATAGGCATTTAGGAGGACAGCGAGTCCCCGCCCGGCCTGTCCCATTGCCACATTAAACAATTCTTTTAAGAGGTCGTACTCATCCTCGTTATATTCAAGCTGTTTCATATAAAATTGCTCTTCCTGAGGACCTCTAAAACGGCATCACAATCAAGTGGCTTGCACATAAACTCTAAAGCACCCAGTTCCCTGACCAGCGTTTGAGCCTTTGGTTGAATATCAGCAGAGAGCACTATGACTTTTATCTTTATCCCTTCTGCTTTTATCGTTCTTAATACATCAAACCCATCCATCACAGGCATAGTCAAATCCAAAAACATAAGATCATACTTACCGCTGCGGGCACACTGAAGTGCTTCTAAACCGTTTACTGCCTCATCAATTGTAATATCCTCTATGGGAAACAATTCCTGTAGTTCTCTGCACAGAACTCTCCTTGCACTTCTTGAATCATCCACAACAATTATAGACATTCCCACTTGCGTCCCTCACTCATCGTGTTTATTAACACTCTTGTGGATTATGTTAACATAAAACCATCACAAAAAATCAGTACCACTGCTTGTTAAAGAAATAATTTTAGCCGCTTTTATCAGATTTATCACAAAAATACCAGCAAAATATCGGATAATTAATTAAGAGTAAAAGACTTTATAAGAGGAGTAAACATTGGGCACAAACGGAAATAATACAAAATCAACAGAGAAAACAGCATCACATTCGGTAGATTTT
>JADFYB010000074.1 GCA_015233245.1 Nitrospirota bacterium
TAATGGCGATAAAGCGAGGTGAGGCTCACATTGCAGGGACTCATCTTCTGGATGAGGCCTCGGCAACCTACAATGTGCCGTTTATAGAGAGATTTCTTGCAGGAGAGGATGTGATTTTAATTAACCTTGTTCACAGAGAGCAGGGGCTTATAGTAAAGAGGGGCAACCCAAAGGGGATAATGTCAATCAGTGACCTTAAGCGCCATGACATTACATTTATAAACCGGCAGGCAGGCACAGGTACACGGCTCTTAACCGATAAGTGTCTCAGAGAGGCTGGAATTTCAGCAGATATGTTAAAAGGCTATGACCGCGTTGAATATACTCACATGGCAGTAGCCTCGGCAGTAGCCTCAGGGGTAGCCGATACCGGAATGGGGATATTGTCGGCAGCTGTTGCGCTTAATCTTGATTTTAAACCAGTTACTCAGGAAAGGTACGATTTTCTGATGAAAAAAGAGTCATATAAACTGCCCATGGTTGAAGAGTTGCTTGATATAATCAGAAATGATGTGCAATTCAGAGAAATCACCACAAAAATGGGCGGCTACGACATGTCACAAACCGGCAAGGTTATGTACTGTAATTTTTAGCGCAATGGTGAGGTGACACTCCTGTCAAAATTAACTTTTCCAGATAGAGTATATAGCCGGATAAATTATTAATTCAAGAATAGTTGAAGTGACAACTCCTCCAACCATAGGGGCAGCGATTGTTTTCATTACATCTGAGCCAGCGCCTGTGCTAAATAGTACCGGTATCAAGCCTGCAAGAATAACACTTACCGTCATAATTTTTGGACGGATACGTTTAACGGCTCCGTACATTATACACTCTCTCAGGTCTTCAGCCGTATTAAGCCTGCCATCTTTTTCCCACTTATCATGGGCAAGGTCCAGATACAGGAGCATTACAACTCCTGTTTCGGCGTCAAGCCCGGCAAGGGCTATCATCCCAACCCATACAGCTATGCTCATGTTGATATTCAAAAGATAAAGCAGCCAAAATGAGCCAACAAGTGAAAACGGCACCGCTAACAACACAATAAATGTCTTTACCACTGATTGTGTATTAAAGTAAATCAAAACAAATATGATAAACACAGTTAGTGGAATCACTGTCTTCAACCGCTCGTAAGTTTTAACGAGATACTCATACTCGCCGCTCCACTTCAGACGATATCCGGACGGTATCTTCACGGCTTTTGCTTTTTCCTTGGCCTTTTCCACATATCCACCAACGTCTGACCCTGAGTAATCTATATAGACGTAGGAAACAAGAAGTCCCTCCTCACTTTTAATGTTGGTTGGCCCTTTAACGATTTCAATGTCAGCTAGCTCACTCATAGGGACCCTTAAGAGTCCGGCAGACTCTGTGCCGGCAGTGCCTCCCATTCCTTGCGATGAGAGATTTCTTTTTTGCGGCATCATGACGGGAACAAACACCCGCCCGAGGTCATCAATACTCTGGCGAAGGTCTCTGAAATACCGAACATTGACCGGATACCGCTCCCTTCCCTCAACCGTGGTTGTTACATTCATGCCGCCTATGGCAGATTGAATTGTCTCCTCCACGTCCTCTACCGTTAGACCGTATCTGGCGGCAGCCTCTCGTTTAACTTTAAAGTCCAGAAAATAACCCGTCATTACCCTCTCGGCGTACACGCTCCGTGTGCCGGGTAGGTCCTTTATTGCCTTTTCGAGGTCGAGTCCGATTTGTTCAATTTGCTCAAGTTTTGGCCCCAGCACTTTAATCCCCACTGTGGTTCGAATTCCCGTGGCCAGCATATCAATACGCGCCTTAATAGGCATCGTAAAGGAGTTTGACACGCCTGGAATTGAAAGCGCTGAGTTCATTTCATTTTTTATCCCCTCTACTGTCATTCCTTTTCGCCACTGCGACTCAGGTTTAAGGTTAATCACTGTTTCAAACATCTCAACCGGCGCAGGATCGGTTGCGGTCTCAGCTCTTCCGGCCTTGCCAAACACCTGCGCCACCTCTGGGATTGACTTTATTATCCTGTCCTGAAGGTTAATGAGTTTGGCTGATTCTGAAATTGACAACCCAGGCACTGTTACCGGCATGTAAAACAATGTCCCTTCATACAGTGGCGGCATAAACTGAGTTCCCAGTTTTTTATATGGATAGATGGTTAGTACCATTAAAATAACTGCAACAAAGATGACAGATTTTCTGTGTCTCAGTGAAAAACTCGCTACCGGCTCATATATCTTATGAAGCAGTGAGTTAAGCGGATTTTTCTCCTCAGGGCGAATCTTACCTCTGATGAGTAATGTCATAAGAACAGGAGTAAGCGTTACCGCTAAAAATGAGGAAAACAGCATCGCAAAAGTCTTCGTGTAGGCAAGGGGTTTAAATAATCTGCCAGCTTGATCTTGTAAAGTAAAAACAGGTAAGAATCCCACAGTTATTACAAGTAAAGAGAAAAAAAGCGACGGGCCTACCTCTCTGGCTGCTTCTAATACAACTTCAAATCTGCTTCCCTCTGAGCCGTGCGATTCCCACTCATCAAGTTTCTTGTGGGCGTTTTCCACCATTATGATTGAGGCATCCACCATTGCTCCAATGGCTATCGCTATTCCGCTTAGGCTCATTATGTTTGACGTAACTCCAATATAGTACATCGCTATGAAAGACATTATTATGGCTACAGGCAGTGTTAAAATCACAACAAGTGCGCTTGGCAAATGAAACAAAAACACTATGCATACAACACTTACGGCTATGGAGAGTTTTATAATCTCCTCCTTAAGCGTATCAATTGCCCTGTGGATAAGTTCAGAACGGTCATAGGTGACAACAAGCTTAACCCCCTCAGGCAGACTTGGAGCAATATCTGTTTTGATTTTTTCCTTTACGCGTTCAATAACATTTAAGACGTTTTCACCAAAACGCACAATCACGATGCCTGCGGCTGTTTCGCCTTTACCGTCAAGTTCTGCCAAACCGCGGCGAATCTCAGGGCCCAGTCTCACAGACCCTATATCTCTAACATAAACCGGAGTGCCGTTTCCGTTTGTGCCTACCGGAATGTCTTCGATGTCTTTTACATTTTTAATATAACCCCGTCCTCTAATCATGTACTCAGCCCCTGAGTACTCAACCACACGTCCCTCAACGTCTCTGTTACTTTTCCTTATTGCCTCCATAACCTTATTTAGCGGAAGGTTATAGGCTAATAGCCGGTTGGGGTCAATGCTCACCTGATACTGCTTTACGAAACCACCGACACTTGCTACCTGTGACACACCGGGCACACTTTCTATGGCAAGTTTAATGTTATAGTCTTGCATGGAGCGGAGGTCGGCAAGGTTGTGTTTGCCTGAGTCATCAACCAGAGCGTAGGAAAATCCCCAGCCAAGACTTGTCGCATCAGGGCCCAGTATCGGGTTAACATCCTGAGGGAGCTTGCTCCTTACGGTTTGCAGGTACTCAAGCACGCGGCTCCGTGCCCAGTAAATATCCGTGCCCTCTTCAAATATCACATATATAAAGGAGCTTCCCAAAAACGAGTATCCGCGCACGGCTGTAACCTTTGGGGCGGCAAGCAGAGTGGATGTTATCGGGTATGTGACCTGATCCTCTACAAGGTCAGGGCTTCTGCCGCTCCAGTCCGTGTATATAATCACCTGTGTGTCGCTTAAGTCAGGAATTGCATCCAAAGGAGTGCGCTCAAGCGCCCACAGTCCCCATATAACTAAAAACGTTATCAGCAGGAATATGACAAACTTGTTGCGTCCGCTAAAGTCAATTATCTTTGCAATCATTTGGCTTGAATCGGTGTAACATTCTTAAGCTGAGCCTCAGAGTCTATAAGGAATGAGGCTCCTGCTGCAACACGCTCACCGGGCTTTAATCCCTCTCTGATTTCCACCCTTCCATCAGCTTTGATTCCAACTTTGACAATGCGGGGGGCGTAGTTACCCTCTCCCTTATCCACAAACACCACCTGTCGCTTACCGGTATCAAGAACGGCATCCTCTGGCACTGACAACCGCTCTCCCAGATTTATTGCAAGTTCCACGCCGGCATACATTTGGGGTTTAAGAAGTCCATCCGGATTTTTTATAACAAATCGCACCTTAGCCGTCCGCGTATCAGCCGATATGCCGGGGTAAATGTAGTTAAGTTTAGACTTTATCACCTTGCCGGGAAATGAACTCATCGTTATATCAGCAGTTTGACCGGCTTTAATGAACTGGAGTTCATTTTCGTAAATATCCGCTATAAGCCATAGGGTGGAAAGGTCGGCAACATCAAAGAGCTTCTCCCCGGGCATCACCTTCATTCCCTGCACAACCCGCTTCTCTGTAACAAAGCCGCTAACCGGACTAAAGATTGTTATTGTTTTAGTGACCTGTCCCTTCTCCTGAAGTTTTTTAATCTGGCCGTCCGTTATATCCCAAAACTTAAGCCTCATTTTGGCAGCAGCCACTATTGAGTCAGTGTCTTTAGCAAGCATATCAGAATAGGTAGATTGTGTAGATTTAGCGGCGTCATTTGAGCCATGTGTGTTTTTGGTCCATCGCAATAGGTTTAAAAACTCCTGCTGAGTGGCTACAAGTTCGGGGCTGTAGATTTCCGCCATTGGCTCACCTTTTCTGACATATCGTCCGGTGTAATCCACGTAGAGCTTCTCTATCCAGCCCTCGGTCTTGGTATTAACCGTGGCAAGTTTCTGTTCGTCGTACTCCATCGTGCCGACGGTTCTTATGGTTTTTGTAAATTGTTTCTTTTTAGCCTCCACCACTTTTACGCCTATAAGCTGTCGCTGAGAGTCAGTAATCTCTATCGTTGACTCATCGGCATCTGCCGCTGTTTGGTTGTCTGCCGCAGTAAGGGTTATCGGCAGAAATAACTCAAGAATCAGAAAAATTGAAAGAATAAGATTTTTTTTCATTTTATTTGCTCCACTTTTGCCGCATCAGTGGGAGGACTATTAGCCGCCACAAGAGACTCTATTTGAGCAATGGCTTTTTCTCTGTCTGTATATTGTTTGTCACAGAGGATTTCGTAGTCAAGAAGTGACTTTAACCTTGTTATGACAGAAAGAGCATCGCTTTTACCCGAAATGTAGCTGCTTAAAAAAAGTTCAAACTCCTGGTATGTCTTAGGTATAAGCACGTTTTGGTACAGGTCAATGAGGGACTCAGAGGATTTAACCATTGAAAGAAACTCTCTAAGTCCGGATGCAACCATGTACTTATATGCGTCAACATCATGCGATGCGTTTTCTGCCTCGGAGCGTGCCTGCATCACGGCCATATCCTGTTTTTTCTTGTAGAAAATCGGCAGGTTGACAGTTGCCGTAAGAGACCACATATCCTCAAACGGCGGGGTTCTCTTAGCAACCGCAGCATTTACGGTCACATCGGGGTAGTAGTCCTTTTTAGCCAAAGCTATTTTAGTTTTAGCAGCGTCCAGCATAATTTGTCTTGCCTTAATTTCCGGGGAGTTATCGTACGCAATCTTTAGCAGCTCCTCAAGGGTGTAATTATAGGAGGACACGGGTTTTCTGACAGGTTTTCCCAGTGGTGAATTAACCTCCCTGCCCAAAGTCACGTTAAGCATTCCCTCAAGCGATTGGATACGCTGTTTTTCCATTATCTCTTTTTCAAGACTCATGTACTTTTCAGTCTGAGCCATGAGAACATCCTGTTGAGAGCCCACCCCTGAGGAATACCGGGCAAGGGCGGCATCCTCAACCCTTGAAAAAAGAGCCATACGCTTTTCAATTGTTTCAACAAACAGGGTTGAATACAGGAGACTGTAGTAGAGCTCCTTTATTCGGGCAACAGTTCGTAATTTAACGCCATTAGCGGATTCTTTAACAGATTGACTTTCCTTAGTTTGCATTTCCTCTTTGAGGGCAAGTTTGCCTGGAAAGGGAAAAGTCTGTGACAGAGAAAACATCCACTGAGAGCCCTGCATCTCCCCAAGGGTGTATCGGTTCCATGATTCATTTTGATAGCCAAACATGAACATGGGGTCAGGGAGAGCTCCGGCTTGCGGAATTTTGAACTCCGCAGTAAAAACCTTTTCATTAGCCATAAGCACTTCGTGGTTTTCAGAGAGCGCCTCAGAGATAAGAGCATTGAGGTCAAGCTCTGCTGAAAACGAAGGGGTAGCTAAAAAAAACAGTATAATCCCTAAAAATGCTGTTTTATTTAGCATCCACATTGTACTTTGCCGACTCTGTTTTGTTGTTTCTGGTTACTTTTACCGCTACGTTCCAGGCCCCTGCCATAGGTAAATTCATTGTTGCAATGAACTCCTCGGCGTTTTGTTTAGCATTAGCTTTGTAGTTCATAGCGGGCATTCCAGGCATAGCAGGCATGGAGTATTCCAATACCACCTTGGCATCTAAAACGTATTTTCCATCGGCATCCTTAATCTCTATGGTGGCTATGTTATCGCCAACCACAGGGTTCTTCTTGTCAAGTTTTAAAGTGACAGCATACGGTCCGGCATTTGACGTCTGTTTGTAAGTTCTTAAATCTGCCATAGCACCTGTAGATAAAAAAACAAGTGTGACAGCAATTGCCAAAATCGTTTTAGTTGCTTTTTTTACTCTGTTCATAATAAATGTAACCTCCCTTTTTTATTTCACTCGATTAGTGAATGTCTATTTTATCACAGACTATGGTGTTTATTATAAAGGTAGATTGTGAATTAATTATGAATGTCTATTTATAGTTAACTGCAGCCGCAGGATGAGCACTTGCAAACTCCCTTGTTTTTAGCCTTTTCAAACGCCTCCTTACCCTCTTTAACGGAAAAAACCGCTATGGCTATGGCTCCGATACTATCCAGTCCGGCTATTTTAGTAATCTCATAGCCCACACTTGCCAAAAGAAGCACTATTGAAAGATATATGCACACGCGTGAGCAGGCGGCATCTGATAGTATTGCCTCAGAAGAAAGAGCATTGCCGACTTTAGTCTTGTAACGAATAAGCAAGAGCATTGCAACAATTGAAACAACTGCAACGACTATTCCAACTATTGTGGTCACAGGTTTCTTACCGGTTATAAAGTTATAAACAGAGGTAACGGCAAGTCCGGCTGCTAAAACGTAAAAAGCCCAGCCTGTGATCTTTAAGGCCGTCTTTTCAAAGGCATCCTGTGCTATTTTATTTGTGCTGTTATCGCCTTTCATCCGTATTACCATGTGCCAGATACCTATGCCTGATACTACCTCGGCAAAAGAATCCAGCCCAAAACCAAAAAGTGACATTGTGTCATCGTCTAACCCAAAATAAACAGAGACCAGCCCCTCTGCCAAGTTATAAAAAACTGTTATCGCAGCAAGCAGATATGCCAGGCCCAGCAGCCCCTCTTTGTCTTTTAAGGAAACGTTCACTAAGTTTTAAAATTACCCTTTATTTTAATTAAAATGCTAAAATATTATAGCATTTTATGACAGATAATGTGTACAAAACTTATTTAATAGTAGGCACGGGCGGGTTTCTTGGGGCCGTTGCCCGTTATGCCATAGGTGGGTGGTTTGGAAAGCGCTGGGGGATTAGCTTTCCATGGGGAACACTTTTCATAAACGTAAGCGGATGTTTCCTTATAGCGTTTCTAATGTCAATTCTTACAGAAAGGTATATGTTTAATCCACATTGGCGGTTATTTCTTGTGGTGGGATTTCTTGGAGCATACACCACATTTTCCACCTTTGAGTATGAAACCGGGCAGTTACTAAAGGGCGGGGAGTTTCTTTACGCCGCTTTAAATGTGTCATTAAGTGTGGTGATCGGATTTATTGCCCTGAAATCGGGTGAAACCCTTGCTAAACTTATATGAGGAGTAAAACATGTCTATGATTATCAAAGGACCGGCTAAAAAACTAACTATCTACGTGGATGAAAATGAGAAATACGGAGATAAGCCCGTATATGAGACAGTTATAGAGCTTTTTTTAAAGAAAGGAATAAGCGGCGTCACTCTTTTTAAAGGCACCGCAGGTTTTGGCAGAGGAGCGGTGGTTCATTCCTCAAAAATACTTGAACTCTCTGAAAATCTACCCTTAAAAATAGAAGCAATTGATACACAGGAGGCAATAAACACTGTGCTGCCTGATATATACCTCATTGTTGACAAAGGACTGATTGAAATCAGCGACACTGAGATAGTCAAATGGGAAAAGCGTGCCATTGCCGCTAAAATGCCGGAGGTCAAACGCAGAAGGACCCAATATGATGCAAAAATGCTTCAGATTATGATAAATGAAAATGATAAGTGGCATGGAGAGCCTATGACCGATGCACTCTTAAAAAGGTTTGCCATGGAGGAAATCACAGGGATAACAGTTTTTAAGGGCATTGCCGGAGACGGTAGCCACAAGGAGGTACACAAGCACAGGTTTTTTTCACTGGCTGAAGGACTGCCTGTGCTTCTGATTATCGTTGAAACGGAGGATAAAATAGAAAGAGCACTGCAGGCGGTAGATGATATTCTCACAGAGGGGATAGTATCAGTTTGTGACGTAAACGCAATTAGATATTCAATGGAAAGCGCGTAAGGAACAATGTTTAACAATAGTGGAATATTAGATGAACTACGCGTCCTGTATGTGGAGGATGAGGCGGCTGTAAGGCTCAACGTGGGAGAGTCGTTGATGAGACTTTGCCGCAATCTTTATTTGGCGTCAAACGGTAAAGAAGGATTGGATATTTATGTCGCATATCGGCCTGACATTGTGATAACAGACATACGTATGCCGAAGATGAACGGCCTTGCCATGGCAAGGGAGATAAAAAAGCATAATCCTAAGGCTCAGATAATAATCACTACTGCTTTTAGTGACACAGACATGCTTATTGAGTCTATAGAGCTTGGTGTGAATCAGTACGTGATAAAACCAATCAACGCTGAAAAACTCCTTGAGAAATTAATCCTGTGTGCAAATGCAGTATGTGCAGATAGAGCGTTTAAGGAAAGCCATGATTTATTTAAAAAACTTTCTGAGGGATCAGCTTTTGGAGTAGCACTTCACAGGGAGAAATTCTTGTATGTCAATCCTGCAATGCAAAGCATAACCGGATACAAGCCCTCGGAGCTGTTAAATATGTGCGTGTGGGATGTTATGGGACATAGGTGGCAGCATGGGATAAAGGAACAGATGTTTTGGCGGCTAAAAGGCGTGAAGATGCCGCTTGAATATACCGAGATGGAATTAATATCAAAAGACGGAAAGACTAAATGGATAAAACTGCTTACGGATACGGTGGAATACAGGGGAGGGTTTTGCGGCCTTTTAGATATGATTGATATAACAAACGAAAAGCAATATGAAATGGAGATTTTACAGTTAAACAGGACACTTGAGGAGCGTGTAAATGAGGAAATAAGGAAACGCTCAGAGCAGGAACTGCTTTTAGTGCAGCAGTCTAAGATGGCTGCAATGGGTGAGATGATAGGTGCAATTGCTCACCAGTGGAGACAGCCGCTTAATGTTATATCCCTCATAATGTATGATCTTCAGGATGCTTTTGCCGATGGCAACCTTGACTCTGACTACATGAACAAGTCAGTGGATGACTCTGTGAATCAGATAGATTTTATGTCAAAAGCAATTGAAGCTTTCAGGAATTTTCTGAAGCCATCTAAGAAAAAAGAGCTTTTCAATCTCCTCCAGTCAATCAATGATACTCTCCTGCTTTTTGGAGCTATGCTAAGCACCGTTGGAATAACAGTGAATCTGAATTTTAATGAAGACGACATAATGGAGGCCGAGGGATTTGCTAACGAGTTTAAGCAGGTGATTTTTAATATAATCAATAACGCCCGTGATGCGATAGAAGGAAATCGTGCCACTACAAATGTCCGCACAAGGGGCAGGATAGACATAACCGGATGGCGCACAGAGGACAGGGTTATCGTGGAAATAAGCGACAACGGGGGCGGCATCTCACCTGAGGCGTGTTGTAAAGTGTTTGACGCTTACTTTACAACAAAAGAAGACAAAAAGGGCACTGGCATAGGCATGTACATGTCTAAGACAATAATAGAGAGAAATATGGGCGGTAAGCTAACTGCTTCAAACAGAGGGGACGGAGCCGTCTTTACTATAGAATTAAAAGCATCACAGGACGGGAGTGCTGGATGAACCGTCTTTAGCATGAGAGGTAAGAACCATCTCTTTGATTTTGGCCGTTGCTCCACGGAGTCTTCTGCTGAAGACATGGGCAAGTTTCTTAAACAGTTTGAGTGTTATAATGTCGTCGTAGCCTCCCATTATGCGTTTGTCAAATTCCAGTAAAATCACATCGTCAAAAGCCTTAGCTTTGGCAGAACGCGGCTGGCCGTCCAAAATGGCCATCTCTCCAAAGCAGCTTCCCCTTTTAAGCCTTGCAAGGGTCTCTTCACGTTTTTTGCCGATTTTCTTTGAAATGCTTACAACACCATCTACTATTACGTAAAACCTGTCACCGGGCTGCCCTTCGTCAAAAATTAAATCACCCTCGGCATATTTTCTGCATTTTGAAATTCTTAAAAGAGTCATTAGCTCCTCGTCGGTGAGAAAGGAAAAAAAATCGAGATCACGAATTTTTCTGACAGTCTTGGTTATCGCCATGGGGACACTTCTGATTGCATCGTCTAACGCTTTTTTTACATCTTCAATCTGATACGGGTACTGTAAAACAGCACTGACCCCCTCTTTGTACATTCTTTTAAGGTCGGAGGCCTCCATTTCAGAGTCTATAAGCAGAATGACTCTTATGCTGTAGCGTTCCCTTAGCTCTTTGAAAAAGTTTTCCTCATACGTGCTGACAGTGAAATAATCAGCCATAAGTATTTCGTAAGGTTCTTGTTTTAGGATATTAAAAACACTTAGTGGTTTTGTTACGCCAGAGACCTGAGGATAGCCCATGTAGTTAAGAGTGCCCTTGGCAAAATCAAGGCCTCGCTGGTCATGAATTAACACCAGAATCTTTAATTCGCCGCCCATGTGGTAATTGTAAATTATCCGTGGTTAAATGTCAAATACTCAATTTCGTTAAAGACAACCGCTTAGCCTCTTGTCACAGCTTCAAAACAATCTACAAGACAGATTTCTTATCCTCTATGAGCTCAAGGATGGAATTAAAGGCCTCTACAAACAGGCGCACTCCGTCCTCTTCAAGCGCATTGGTAACAACATCGAGGTTGATATTTAAATCGCTCATATCGTCAAGAACTGCCGAGGCCTCATCAAGTTCCTTATCAACAGTTCTTTGTACTTTGCCGTGGTCTTTAAAGGCAATCACAGTCTCATGAGGCATAGTGTTTACGGTCTGAGGGCCTATTAGTGAATCAACATAGAGGCAGTCGCTGTAAGCCGGGTTTTTTGTGCTTGTGCTTGCCCAGAGGAGTCTTTGAATACGGGCACCGCGTGGTTTTAGCGCTAAAAACCTCTCCGTCGAAAACAAGGCCACCATTGACTGATAGGCGCTTTTGGCATATGCAACCGCTGCTTTTCCCTTAAGGGATTCTATCCACTTTTGTTCGTCAGGGTTGGTGGTAGCATTAATGCGTGCGTCAAATATTTTATCAATAGCGGTGTCTATTCTGCTTATGAAAAAACTTGCAACCGATGCCGTGTTCACTATGCTGTTACCTCTTTTTACAGACTCCTCAAGTCCCTCGATGTAGGCTATAGCAGCATCCTCGTATCGCTTGACCGAAAAAAGCAGGGTAACATTTACATTTACCCCTTGTGCCGTAAGCTCTCTTACCGCTTCAACTCCCTCTTTTGTAGCCGGCACCTTTATCATTATGTTTGGTTTGTTGATGCGTTTAAACAAATCCAGCGCCTCAGAGATTGTGGTCTGTGTGTCGCTGGCGTAATTTGGATCAACCTCTATGCTTACGTAACCATCCAACCCTTTGCTCTGCTCATACACCGGATACAGTACAGATGCGGCATCAACGATGTCTTTAATCTCAAGGCCATAAAATACATCCTTAGGAGTAACCCCTGGCATTTTGAAAAGTTCCGCCATATGCTTGTCATACTCTTTGCCGTTCTTTATGGATTTATAAAAGATGCTCGGATTCGACGTGATTCCTAAAAGACCGTCATTATCTATCATTTCTTTCAACTTTCCAGAGCTTATAAACTCCCTGCTTATGTTGTCGTACCAAAAACTCTGTCCGGCTCTTTTTAGTTCAATAAGCGGATTTTCCTTAGCCATTATAAAGACCCCCCATGTTATTTTCTAACTGTTTTTTTAACATAAAACATAGGATTATTTCAATGCTTTTGATGTTTTAATGCGGTTTATTTTTGTTGAAGTTAAGACAAGCCCATAGCCTCCCAAAATGGAAACAACCGGCATCACGGGATGCCTGAACCTGCCGTATCCTGTTACGCCTCCTGAGAGCAACAAAAAGTATACTAATACCAAAAACATAAAAAGGTTTGAAGGGTCGGTTTTTTTAATATTTACTGCAGCTATAGCCATAAGAAAATAATATAAAACCAGCAATAGGCCAAATAACACATTAAGAGTAAACAGAAGAGGCGCTTGAAGCAGAGCTTCTTTGAAAACCTGTAGGAAAGAGTAATCCAGAGTGCCGCCAAAAATATCCGTTTTTCCCTTATAGCTTAGCAGTTGTGCGTATTCAGTAGCGCCGGGGGAAAGTAACACTGTTGCTATACCTTTTATGTAAGTAATTGCAAATATAGCAACGTTTTCCTCTATGACGTTTAGTGCCTCGTTGTGCATATAGGCAAGGCTGCCAATAAATCCAAGCTCTTTAACTATATGTTGGAATTTTTTCTCCTCAGCAGCCTGTACCTGATAGAAGGGGAGTTTTTCGTTTTTTGACATGATTGAAACCCTGTGGTAGAAATAGAGATTAAAGTCAGAGACTGACGAAAATTGGCTATAGCCGGTTTCTTTAAAATTTCTCAGCTGCCACAGGCCGGTAAGTGAAAGTGAAATTAGGATAAGCAGTATTGTATTTATAAATAAGCGTTTGTTTTCCATACGGGTTTTCAAAAAAAACAAATAATATGTGCCTAAGAATATAGCCGTGGCAGTGGAAAGATAGAGCGACACAGGTCTTATGTACGAACACACCGCAACAAAGATGCCAGCGGCAACAGCATAACGCACAGAAGGAGTTTTCAGAAGTTTTACAACATAAAAAATGAACCACATCAGAGTAAAAGTAAACAGAGTTTCCGTAAGCAAAATCAATGAATAAACAATGGATAGCTGCTCAAAAGCATATAAAAGGGAGGCAGCCCTAGCTGCAGTTTCATCTTCAAAGATTATAAGAGCTGTCTTAAAAACAAGATAAACTGTCAATGAACTCAACACAATTTGGATTAGTGCTGTGACAATTTCCACATGGCCGGAGATAAGCCCGGGGATAAGAAAAACCGGATAAGCCGGAGTTCTAAAGACCTCAGGGGTAAGACCGTTAGTAAATGACCCACTGGAGAGCAATTCTCTTGCCAGTGTTAGGTAAGGGGGGGTATCGGAGCGGGTAAAAACATTCAATGACTCAGCCTTTAAACAAACAAGCAACAAAAAGCCCAGTCGTAAAATAAACGAAAACAGCACTATACGCCATCGACCAGCGTTTTTTAATAAACTTTCTACTGTTACAGGCTTATTCAATTAACCGAAGAGGTTGTACCAAATTATACAATATATAGCCTTGATGCCGTCTTTCCAGTTGATTTTTTTGCCCTCTGCATAGGTTCGTCCGTAGTATGATATGGGGACTTCATATATTTTGAGGTTCTTTTTAGCAATCTTTGCGGTAAATTCAGGTTCAAACCCAAAGCGGTTCTCGATAAGATTTATGCCGTCAAGGACTTCTCTGTTAAATACCTTATAGCAGGTTTCCATGTCAGTCAGGTTAATGTTTGTAAGCATATTTGAAAGTGTGGTAAGAGCCCTGTTACCTATATAGTGCCAGTAGTAGAGCACCCTGTGAGGGCCTCCCAAAAACCTTGAGCCATAAACGACATCAGCGACACCCTGCTCAATAGGGCTAAGAAGTTTCTGGTACTCATTGGGGTCATATTCCATGTCGGCATCCTGAATTATTATTACATCTCCGGTTGCAGCAGCAAACCCTGTGCGAAGAGCGGCGCCTTTCCCAAAATTTCTGTTGTGATATATTACCTTCAAAGAGCCGGTTGAGCCGGATTTATTTTCAGCCTGTTTTAAATATTCCCTTGAACCGTCCGTTGAGTAATCATCAACTATAATTATTTCTCTTTCATTATCTCCGATGGGGGCGTTTCCAACACGCCTTATTATTTCCTCTATCGTGTTTTTCTCGTTATATATCGG
>JADFYB010000290.1 GCA_015233245.1 Nitrospirota bacterium
ACGTAGCGGGATTTGAGCGCGGTGTTCTCCCTATCGGTGATTGATCGACAAGACAGACGTTATGTAGTCTGTCAAGTCCCAAAATGCTGTCAAATGGAAGGTTTTTTTTTTCAGTAACAATGTTTTTCAACTGTTTTGCAGCGGCTCTGTACAGGGTTTCTACGATCAGGGAGCTTTTACCGGAGCCCGATACGCCTGTCACTACTGTCAGAGTATTGACGGGGATTGTCAAATTTACAGAGTTAAGGTTATGGCCTCTTGCCCCTGTAATTTCTATAAAACCGGCAGGTTGTCTTGTTAATCTTTTACGCATCTGAGCTTTCCCTGTAAGATACTTTGCCGTTATAGTTTCTGAGTTAAGAAAATCACCGATCACTCCGGAAAACACTATTTCTCCGCCATTTTTACCGCCGCCCGGACCAAGCTCTATAACCCAGTCAGAGGCTGCTATAATCTCAGGGTCATGCTCAACCACAATCACCGTGTTACCCAGAGCAGAGAGTTCCTTGATTATTTCCATTATACGGCCGTTGTCTCTGCTGTGGAGCCCCACTGTTGGCTCATCAAGCACATAAAGAGTCCCGGCCAGCCGGCAGGAAAGCTGATTGGCAAGGTTAACCCGTTGATACTCTCCGCCAGAGAGAGTCATCGTTTGGCGCTCAAGAGTCAGATAACCAAGCCCCATCTTAACCATAACACTGAGTTTAGCCAAAATGTGTCTGTGTGCCTCGTGTATGACAGCACGTTCGTGTTCGGTCAGGGTGGGAGTTTTAAAAAACTCGAGTAACTCATTAACCGTCATAGCGTTCATATCGGAAAGACTCTTGCTGCAGATTTTATAAGACAGCACCTCTTCTTTCAGCCGCGTTCCCCTGCACTTTGGACACACCTCTGCCACACGGTATTTACTTAAAAATACCCTCACATGGAGTTTGTACCGTTTTTCCGAAAGAGCCTCAAAAAAATCATTGATTCCATAAAAACCACTGCTGCCTTTAAAGAGAATTTCACTTTCCTCAGTGCTGAATTCCTGAAGTGGTTTTCTCACATCAAGTCCGTATTTAGCTGCATTTTTCAGGAGTTGGTTTTTCCACCACTGAAACGCTGGTTTTTCAAACGGCTCGATAGCGCCCTCAGAAAGACTCAGTGACATATCTGGAATTACCAGCGATGGATCATTTATGAGTACATTGCCAAAACCCTTACACTCCGGACACGCCCCCACTGGGTGATTAAACGAAAACAGGATTGGCATTGGCTCAGGTAGCACCCTGCCGCAACTGTCACAGGAATGTTTGTCGGAGTAAGTAAGGCTATCTCCGCCTGGAGACATAATTTTTATCCTACCGTCACCCTCTTTCCAGGCTAACTCAAGAGACTCAAAGAGGCGCGGATCATCAGCAATGATAAGCCTGTCCAAGACAACCTCATGTCTTTCGGCATCCTCAGTGATCTCAAATATATCCAATGTTTCACCGTCTTTATAGATTCTGTAAAAGCCGCGCTCTTTAAGACTTGCCAGTGTTTCGCCGGTTTCAAACATTATCAAGGACCGTTTGTCTTTGTGGTTAGTTATTAGCTCTTCATACACTTTTTCCACATCCCATCTGACAATGTTACTACCACAGGTTGGACAAACCGGAGAGGCAATTTTAGCAAATACGACTCTCAAAAGATCATAAACCTCGGTGACTGTGCCCACAGTTGAACGTGAGCCTTTAACTGGATTTCTCTGGCTTAACGCAATGGCAGGACGTATGTTTTCAGCCTCATCAATATCGGGTCTGTCAAGTTTATCTAAAAACAGCTTAGCATACGTTGACAGGGATTCTATAAACCGCCACTGCCCTTCGGCAAAAATGGTATCAAACGCAAGCGAAGACTTCCCTGAGCCTGAAAGCCCAGTTATTGCAATTACACAATCATGCGGGATTTTAATGTCAAAGTTCTTAAGGTTATTCTGTCTGATCCCTCGTATTTCAAGCCAACTGCCATACATCTTTATATTTTAACATATCCAACAAAGTTAGGAGATTGAAGGATATTTGGTACAGCTATTGATTAAAAAAAGCCTTAGCACATAAAATAACTATTACTAACTCAGAAATAAAACGGGGGTGTAGTTTATGCAGCTTCAGATAACAGGTGAAAACACTATAAATGTAAACGATGGCGAGACTATATATGGAGCGTTAAAAAGAAACGGCATATATCTTGTAGCGCCGTGCGGGGGTAAAAGTACCTGCGGTAAGTGTAAGGTTAAGATACTTGAGGGTAAAGCAGAGTGTAGATCTTATGGAAGACTTCAGCAGAGTGAAAGACTTGAGGGAGTGGTTCTGGCTTGTCAAACCACACTGAAAACCCCACTATTTATAGAAATCCCTAAGCAGTCAAGGCTTGTACTTGGCGGAAAAATAGCCGTATCAATTTTTAAGGATACCGCAGCGTATTTAAAATCATACGACGTGGAGATTGACCCTATTGTAAAGCGCTCATGTTTGCAGCTTCCTCCTCCCACCATATCTGACAACTTAAGCGACCTTGAAAGACTTAAGCGGGCGCTAAGCGATCATGGCTTAGGACATATAAGATTTTCATACGAGCTCGTAACCAGTATCTCTGACACTCTGAGAGAGGCAAACTGGAGCGTTACACTATCATACAAAAAAGGAC
>JADFYB010000075.1 GCA_015233245.1 Nitrospirota bacterium
ACAGCCGGAATCTATGACAAAGTTAACGTCAGCCTCCTTTAACATGTTGCAGGCATGGCCTGTAAAACCAAAACCGGTAACATCCGTGCATGAAGTAGCATTTGCGTTAAGGGCAGCTATGGAGGCGGCAGAATTCAGAGTCAGCATCCACTTTACCGCCTCTTCAATTTGTGTGTCGTTAAGCAGCCTTCGTTTCAGAGCAGTAGTTATAATTCCAATGCCAAGGGGTTTTGTTAATACAATGATGTCACCATCTTTTGCGCCTGATTTTAGAAGGATTTTGTTTTTATCTACGGTGCCCGTTACGGAAAGTCCAAACTTTAACTCCGTATCCTCAAGACTGTGGCCGCCTAAGAGTGCAACCCCTGCTGTATTAAGCACACTTTGCGCTCCGCGCAGAACCTCCTTTAACACGTCAGTTTTGTAATCGCACAGAGGGAACGCGGCCACTGCCAACGCAGTTATAGGAGTGCCGCCCATGGAGTAAACATCGCTTAACGAATTAGTGGCGCTTACTGCTCCAAACGTGTAGGGATCATTTACCGGAGGCGTTATAAAATCCACCGTCTCTACAAAAGCCATATCTCCGATAAGATACACTCCGGCATCATCGCCGGGGCCTACCAGCACCTTAACGCGCAAGCCGCTCTGGATACTGTCCCCCAGTGAGCCTATCAAATCCTCCAGGTCCGCCGGACCCAGTTTTGACACTCAGCCGGCTGCTCTAACTTTTTCCGTTAACCTGTAGTCCATTTTCCCTGTCCTTGGTTTATTATGCCACACTAAGGCTGTGACAAATCTCTAAAAAGTAAGCCCTTGCCTGCTAAGAAGCATCTCTCCCAGAAAACTCCCCGGTCGAATTTCGCTGTTTTTAATAAGTTGCGCCTTATCCAGTTCGTAGTGCTTAACACATGAGGCACAAATGTAAAACTTTGCGTCAAAATCATCTGTCAGAGTTTTTATCAGGTCTGGAATTAGCGAAAACTGATCTTTGTGCTGCCAGATAAGTGTCTCGGCAAAACCTTCTTTTGCCAGAAGCACCGCTTTATCCATCAAAAAGAAATCAACCTCTGTGCCGTAAGCTCTCATATTGACAGCCAGTTGAAACGCCCCCGCTACTGCATCCACACTGTCGTGGGAGTGGGTCATTATAAATACAAACTTCTTATCTGCATTTTCACTCAAGGCAACCACCTCCGCTCTTATGATTTTACATAGCCTTGTTATTGTGCATCTTTACGAGGAAAATTTTCAAGCAGATTTGAATGCCTTTAGTGGTTAATTACCTGCATTAATTTCCCAACATTTTTACGAAACTTAGAAAAATCTCCATATCGTAATCCTCAAGTTGGCTGCGAATTATAGAAAGGGCCTCAAAGGAACCAAACGCCTTCTTATACGGACGTGCGGTGGTCAGTGCATCGTAAACATCCGCCATGGCTACCACCTTTCCGGCAAAATGGAGATTCTCTGCCGCAAGTCCATGCGGATAACCTTTGCCCGTCATCTTTTCATGATGTTCGGTTAACGAGTAAATTGTTTCCTTTGAGATGTCTGAATGAAAGCTTAAGAGTTTTTTACCAATAAGAACGTGTGACTTCATTACTCTGAATTCGTCATCTGTCAGCTTGGTCGGTTTGTTTAGTATTGAGTGTGGGATCTTACACTTGCCTATGTCGTGAAGCATACCTCCCATTGCAAGGGCAAATATTTCGGTCTGCTTATTCATACCAAGGTTTATAGCAAGACCTACCGCTAACACACTTACGTTTACACAGTGTGTGTAGGTATAGTAGTCAGACTTATTTATCGTAAAAAGTCCGTTTGTCAATGAATTGTTTTCCTGCATTGAGCTTACAATAGCGTCTATGTTTTGCTGGCACTCTTTTAATTTCGCACCGGAGCGAGGGTCGGCAAGCAACTCCTCCATCAACAGCTTTGAGTTTTCTTTCACCACCCTGTTTCTGATTAGCTCGGATGAACCGTTTGAAGATTTTAAACTCATTAGCTCGGTAAGATATCCCTTGTATTTGATTTTGTCGTTAATGTGTATGAAAAAGTCGTTCTCAATGGCTAATATTTCCTCTGTGATAGGAATGTCTTTATTTTTTAAGACAAACAACTGTATGATTTGCAAATCCCTCTTTACATACAAAGGAAAGGTAACATAAGTGCCAACAACTAAAGTTGTTTTATCTATATGGGTGTAATTGTGAAATTCGCTGAAAAACTTATCGAGGTCCTCTTTTGTGTATGGCAAGCCATCGAATTCATTCTGGTCGGAGCCCTTTTTAAATAACACAGCCTCGTCCATTTCCACATGGCCTTCAACATCCAAAATCTCTTCTTTTTTTATGAATTTTATCTTGTCCAGTTCTTGTGAGACATTCGTTTTATCCTCTATAACCCTGCTTCTGTCAGGATCTATAAAAACATATGAAATCCCTGCATTCTTTAGCTTACTTATCTGTTCTTCAGACCTTATAAGGAGACGATTTGTCAAAAACGGAGTTTTCTCCCACGCGACATCCATCCCGTCTAGAAACATCCCTACCCTCAAGTCACTTACACTTATTCGTTGTCTCATTATAATACCCCCACAATCCAACATCCAGCTGCTCTGTACATCGCTCATCAGTGGAGCTGCAACTCTCCCCTGAACATAGTACAAAGTTACACATTATATTATAAACTATTATAAATAAAATGTGACTTTTTAAAAAATAATTTTTAAATATATAAACAAAAATTCCTTACAAATTACCTTATAAAAAATACTCTGAGCTTGTACTTTGCTGTTGCTTTAGGCTAAACTTTAATTAACAAATAACCGCAAAAGAGGAGGGAAAGTATGCAAACTGTCGTAGCAAAGGGTATAACACACGGTGTCTATGTTATAACAGTAAACGCTGGCGGCAAGATTAACGGCATGACAGCAAGCTGGGTCTCACAGGTGTCTTTTAATCCTCTGATGTTAATGGTTTCGATAGCTCCTGGCAGGTATTCAAATGAATTGATAAAAGAGTCAGGGTATTTTGCAATAAATGTCTTATCTGCAAAGCAAGACGGGGAGGCCAGGCTTTTTGGTTTCCGTAGTGGCAGGGATGTTGACAAGTTTAAGAATATCGCTCATTTTAAAGCTCCAAACGGCTCACCTGTAATTGAAAGCGCTATGGCTTATTGTGAATGTAAGCTTGCTCACGTGTTCTCAGCAGGAGATCATGAGCTTTTTGTTGGAGACGTTGTTGCTGCAAAACTTCTGAAAGACGTTAACCAATTATTGTTTGCATGGGACAAATTCTTTTAACTCAGAGAGCGTTAAAGTGAGGATAACTGTATGCTTATAAAAAAAGCGGATGATATAAAGAGTTCTGAAATCACAGATGAGTCTTTGTACCTAAAACGGAGAAGTTTCCTTGTGACGGCGTTTAAGGCCTTAGCCTTTGTCCTTGTGCCGTCTGTGGGTTTTTCGGAGGAGCTGCCTCAGGGAAAAAAGTTATCATTTACTCCTGATAAGAGTTACACAGTAGAGGATGACAAGACATCCTATGATAAAGCAATAAGCTACAATAACTTTTACGAGTTTTCACTTAATAAAGAAGATGTTAAAGACTTAAGCCGCAACTTTAAGGTGCGCCCATGGACAGTAACCGTTGACGGATTAGTAAAAAAAACAACCGTCTATGACATTGACCACCTCATTAAAACATTTCCTCAAACTGAACGCATTTACCGTCACAGATGCGTTGAGGGCTGGTCTATGGTAATTCCATGGATAGGGTTTCAGCTATCTGATCTTATTAAGCAAGTGGAACCTGATTCCCGCGCAAGGTACGTTAAGTTTACATCCGTTTATAATCCTGATGTTATGATTGGCCAAAAAACGGGTACATTAAACTGGCCATATGTGGAGGGGTTGAGGCTTGATGAGGCTTTAAACCCTCTCACTCTTTTGGCAGTAGGGATGTATGGCCATGAGATGCCAAATCAAAACGGTGCACCGCTTAGACTTGTAGTTCCGTGGAAATATGGATTTAAAGGCATTAAGTCAATTGTAAGGATTACTTTTACCGATTCTATGCCTGTAACCTCATGGAATTTAGCAGGCCCAACTGAATATGGTTTCTATGCCAATGTTAATCCCAATGTTGATCATCCACGGTGGAGTCAGGGGACAGAAAGAAGGATTGGTAATTTTTTCAGACAAAAAACCTTGCTTTTTAACGGTTATCAGAAAGAGGTGGCAAGTCTTTATACCGGTATGGATTTAACTAAAAACTTCTGAGTATGGAGGATAAAAGCTCTGGCAAAAGAGACCGTGCTTTAAGGGCTCTTATAATTATTCTTTGCCTGGGTCCGTTGCTATACTTAATACTCTTAGCCCTGACTGGTTCACTTGGGGCTAATCCAATTGAAAAACTTATCCGCCTTACAGGAACCTACACTTACCACTTTATCATACTGACACTTGCCGTAACTCCGGTCTATGACATCTTGAAAATAAATCACGTACAGCGATATAAAAAGACATTCGGGTTGTTTAGTTTTTTTTATGCGTCGCTTCATTTTATGCTATATGCCGGTGTGGATCATTTTTTTAATTTTATGGAAATATTTGAAGACATGATAAAACACAAAAGAATATATGCAGGGGTTGGGGCTTATTTAATTTTGATTCCACTGGCTGTGACCTCAACAAATTGGGCTAAGAGAACTCTTTGCGGAGGGAGATGGAGGGGGTTGCACAGACTATTTTATCTCAGTGCCATTGCCGCAGCCGCACACTACCTGTTGCTTGTTAAGAGGGACCTGAAGGAGCCCGCTATATATGCCGCTATTGTGCTCCTGTTGTTATTATACCGCTTGAGGCACATAAGGACATGAAAGAGGATCCGTATTTTTTTGACTATATAAGCACACAATTTGGCAGGTTCTTTCTGATTTTTTCAGACACTGAGGTCAAGGGGACAACATTCAGGACTCCGGAAAATGCAGAATATAAAAAGTGCAGCTTGACGTTGTTTTCAGAGCTTGATGAGTATTTTTGCGGTAAAAGAAGGGAATTTACAACGGGTTTGATAACTCTTTCTGATATAACCTCCTTTAGACGTTCTGTCTATGATGAGCTGTCAGTAGTGCCGTTTGGGGAGGTGGTAACGTATGGTGGTTTGGCACAAAGAGTTGGCAAACACGGTGGGGCAAGAGCAGTAGGGCAAGCGATGAGACTCAATCCCTTTCCTGTACTAATCCCTTGCCACAGAGTTATAAGCAGCAACGGCTCGCTGGGAGGGTACTCCGAGGGGATTGATATTAAGATCAAACTTCTGGAGTTTGAGAAGACAAACAGATAGCGTTTCAAATTAATAAAATCGCCTATCCGAGATTTTGTATATCTGCTGGAGCAAATCTTTTGAAATCTGTGATATTTTCAACTCCTGACCTCCTGACGCTAATGTTGACAGCTCCTCTTAAAAAAGAGATACAATAGTCCTGAATCTTATCATAACAGTAAAAAGAAGCATGAAATCCTGCAAGTTTACCTAAGTCTAATTCCCAGTCTCCAACATCTGTCTTTGTAACACAGATCTGATAAATACCTTCAGAATATGCACTAACGGCAGGAACAGTACCATCTCCACATTTAGGACTATCATTATCGTCAGGAAATTCGTATTCAAAATTTTCAGAGACCTTCACATGTCGCAGTGTATTTTCTCCTGTTCCATAAATTGCCAGGACATTACTTCTAAAATTCTCCGTAAAATCCTCACCCTCTTCAAAAAAAGAAGAACTATTGCACAGATTGTTGCTAAGTGTATCATTGCCAATTTCATCTTTAATGCTCTTTATAACGTTAGGTTGCCATTTTGACTCTATGAAGATATTCACAGGCTTGTTATCGTAGTCAACAACAGCAGGAGTACTCCACGGTATTTTTGTTCTTTGTGAGGAGAACCCGTCAAATGGCAGCAGATCATACGAACCTGGAAAAGTCCTTGATGCTTTGCGTTTCCCTTTCCTGATTAACTGCCCGAAAAACCAGCTCTCACCCATAATTAGCTGCTTAAGAGCATATAAAGAACCACGAAGTGGTGCAGCAAGCATTATCAGTTTGTTTATTTGATTTTCGTTTTTTAAAACCGTAGCATAGTACTTGATAATACAACCCCCCATGCTGTGGCCGATTAAGTTGACTTTATTAATGCCTCCTTTGTCTATATAAGTTTTGTGTGCATTGGACTTAGCAATTATCAAATCAACAAAGGCTCCAAGCTTCTTTGCATTGGATTTTATAGAATAGCGCCAATCATAAGGAAAAACATATACTTTTACATGTTCGGAACCACTAAGTGTGAGACAATCCCTAAGCTCACCAATAATCTCACCGTAAACTTGAGAAATAATCTCGTTTCCATAAATTAGTTTATCTAAGTACTTGTCATAAAGTCCTTTCTCGTCAAGCATAATCGGGTCGAAATCTGTATGTGAGTCAAGTACCGCACTATATAACATCTGGGTGTCTAAAGGATAGTAATCATATAGCTTAGTCCCCAATATTCCCGGAACAAAGATAACGGGAGAAATATTTCCATCAATTATTTTTTCCATAATTTTCCTCCTTGAATTGATTAAGTCCCCGTTGCCTGAAACAGGGTTGATATTTCCACGGCATCGTAGAACCATTCGTCTTTGTCATAATCATGTAGCTCCACTCCGAAATTTTCTTTCAAGTTTTCTTTATAACTGTTAATCCTATCGTTTTCTTTCAAGTTTTGTGAAATATCCTGCAAATAACGTTCAAGGCTGGCCAATACCACTTACTTGCATTATTTGTGATAGTAGGGAATCCTCCACTATTATTATTCAGATGGAAATATAACAATTTTGTTTTATTTTGTCAATAAAAATATGGCTTTAGAGATCTGACAATGAAAATTGAGTTACAGTCCCTGTTTTAAACAACTAATAGATCGAACATCTAAAAAAACTTTACTTATTTTTGATAAAAAATCAAAAAATTTTATATAAAAAAAAATCAAAAAATTGGACACTTTAATATGTAATATAGTAAATTATACGTGGTTTAGTTTAGATGGCTGATGGCGGCCGATAAAAATGACAACGCAAGAGGTGAAGTAGATGTCAACATCTGGCAGACCGGCAGGGCAAGGTAGTGTGTTGCTTGTTGGAGCGCTTGGGTTTGTAGGCACGGAACTGGCAAATGAGTGTTTGGTCAAGGGCAAGCATTTGCGGATTTTAGTACGTCCTGAGAGCTTGAAAGATGCCGATAAACTTAAAAAGGTATCTTCACTGAAGGCAAAAGGTGCACATGTTGTGGAGGGCAGTCTTGAAGACATAGAATCCCTTAAAAAGGCTGTTGAGGGAGTAAAAACTGTCTTAAGCGCTGTTGGCATTAGCAGTGTGGAAAATCAGGGGGATCTCATACAGGTTTCTGCAAAAGCCGGCGTTGAGAGATTTATTCCGTCTGATTTCGGTCTGAATCCCTACTATGTTGGGGTTGGCATTAGTAATGTGCTTGACATGAAATTACGAGTACATGAAGCAGTGTGGGACAGCCGCATTGGTTATACGTTTATTTATGCCGGTTGTTTGATGGAGTGGTACGCAGTTAATCTGGGAATGTTTTCTTATCCTGAGCCTGCTCCTCCTTTGCCTCAAGTAGCCGATGTTTACGGCTCAGGCGATAAACTTGCTGCCTTAACTCTTGCTCGGGACGCTGCAAAGGTTGTAGTCAGAGCGCTCGATGACCCCGCAATGCTTTACAAACATGTTCATATAATAGGTGATGCTATTTCCCAAAATGATATGATCCGGATATTTGAGTCATACTTTGACAGCCGGATTGAAAGAGTTCCCATAAGCTTTGAAGAGCTTCAGCAGACCATTTCTGATGCAAAAGAGGATAAGGATTTTTTCACATTAATAGTAGCCCAGCTTGCCGATGCTATATGGATGCGGGGCCGCAGCGCTGTTGTACCCGACAATTGTATAAACTCTGCCGTTGTTTACCCTGATATTAAAATGACCACATTTACAGACTTTATCAAAACTGTTAAATACAGCCGTTAAAGTGTGCCCAAAACGTATCAGAATAGGCAATCAAACAGCATTCTCTGCTGAGTCTCCAGAAACCCCTTTCAATTATGCGATAGAGCACTCCTTTGACTCTTTTGAATGGTTCCCGGACAAGAAAGACTATGACCAGGGTTGGCTTGAGGGTGATATCAGCGATGTAAAGCGGTGTGAAATCCGCGCAAAAGCCCTGATGTACGATATAGCGCTTTCCGTTCATGCTCCGGTTACTTTTAACCCTTTAGAAGGCAGCAGCGTTGAGCATTTCACCGTCACTCTTAACTTCGCTCTCGATATAGGCGCCTCCCTTATCAACATACACTTGTTTACTGAGGATGGAATTCTTGCATTTACCAGGGCTGTCATACCGCTTATTGAGTTAACAGCACAGCACGGATTGAAACTTTCCATTGAAAACACAACCACAACATCACCTGAGGACTTTAACGAGTTGTTTACGGTTTTAAAAACGTATAAATACCTCAGCACGGATCATGTCGGAATCTGTCTTGATATAGGACATGCCAATGTTTTTTACGGCACAAGAAACAATTTTCTTAGATACATGGATTTGCTTTTAGAAACAGTACCCATCATACATCTGCACATTCATGAAAACTACGGGGACATTGACAGCCACCTGACTATTTTTACAGGGCCATCGTCCACAAACCCACTTGGCATGAAGTGTTTTATCAAACGGCTAAAAAAAATGAATTTTACCGGTATGATGGTTTTGGAGCAGTGGCCAGCTCCACCCTCTGTTCTTATCACAGGCAGAGACAAAATTCTTGAGTTGATACGGAGCTACGAATATGATTAGACTTAAACTTAACAAAGAAACACTCCTGCAGATATTCAAGCATGCCGTAAGTACATATCCTGAGGAGTGCTGCGGGATTGTAACTAAAAATGGCCAAACTGAAAAAGTCCACTTTTGCAAAAACATACAGAATGAACTTCATAAAAGCGATCCGGAAAGACATTGTCGCACAGCAGCAACCGCATACGCTATAGACAGGGACGAGGCACAGAGGATATTTTCAGAGGTTCACGCCTCTGGGGGAACCGTTGCAGCATTCTACCACTCTCACCCCGACCACGAGGCATACTTTTCCGAGGAGGACGTGGCAGCACAGACTGTGTTTGGCGAGCCGGAATTTCCGGACGCGTTGCAGATTGTTGTATCAGTCAGGCTCGGAATTATAAACAACCATAAATGTTTTTACTGGAACGGCAAGGGCTTCGAAGAGCTAACCTGATCTCTTCAAAACACCACCTCGCCACCCGCCACAGCCTTAAAAGCTAATCTGACCTGGACATCGCCGCTCCATGTACTATTTAGTCCACTGGGGTTACTTCAGTTGCCTTTAACCCTTTATTGTCTTCAATAATTTCAAAAGAGACACGCTGCCCCTCTTCTAATGTCTTAAATCCGTTGCCTTGAATTGATGTGTAGTGCACAAACACATCCGGCCCCTCAGTTCTTGAAATAAAACCATAACCCTTGGTCTTGTTAAACCACTTCACTGTTCCTTCTAACGCCATACTTAAAAACTCCTTACTAAATATTTACTGCCATTAAAAACGGACACTACAATATAACCTTTTTACGGGGCTCATTGTCAAGAGAAATGATTTGTTTTTTTCTGATAGTTTAATTTATCGATATAATCAGGCAGTGTATTGTACTAATCATGAGCTAAATCATAGACCCTATGGTTTCAATATTTTAAACTACGGATAAGCTATTCAGTTGTAGCTAAAACAAAACAACATGGAGGTAATGAAAATGTCAGATGAATGTCCATCGTGCTCATCGGTGAGGCCGCATGAGCCTGAGAGCGCAAGCGACTACAGGTTAACCCACTGGCCTATACAGATAAACTTAATGGGAACAACAATACCGTTTTTAAATAATGCAGACTTACTTGTTGCAGCTGATTGCACGGCTTTTGCCGCCTTAAATTTCCATGATAGATTTCTAAGAGACAATAAGGTTCTCATTGGCTGCCCAAAACTCGACAACGGACAGCTATATTTGGACAAGTTTAGCGAAATATTTGCCAACATGGCAATTAAGAAAGTAACCTGTCTGAGAATGGAGGTGCCGTGCTGTGGCGGTATGACCGCAATATTAAATGAGGCTATAAACCGCTCCGGTAAAGAGATTCCTTTTTATGAGATAATTATTGGTGTTAAAGGAGATTTGCTAAACGAAAGAAAACTACGAGGATAGTCGTAATTTTTAAAAGTGCAGCAGATGCTCCCCGCAACCATTAGAAACTATGTTTAAGGCATCGCTGCACGTTTCTATTCTATTACTTTTGATATTACAAAACGGCAGGTGCTAAGGCTTTTCCAATCGCCGCTCTCAGGTCGTTAGGAGTGAAGGGTTTTGCAAGAAAATCAAAAGCCCCCTTTTCCATGGCGTGGCGAGCTAGCTCCATCATGGGAAATCCGGTTATCATTATCACTTTTGTCTTACTTGATTTGTTTAAAGCCTGCTCCAACACCTCTATTCCATCCACGTCGTCCATCCTGACATCTGTCACAACAACATCGAATTCTTTTTTGTTTATTCGTTTCATGGCCTCTGCCGGAACATCGTATGTTTCTACATTAAAGGCATCCTTTAAAAGAGCTGACCGCAACTGCTTTCCTACAATAGGCTCATCATCTACCACAAGTACTTCGTAACCGTTTTCCATTTATCCTCCGTTTATCTTTAGATTAACCGTGTTTACCTGTACGTTTCAGCATACTTCTGAAATATATCCTCAGTTACGATAACCTCCACTCTTGCTACGTCTCTTATGCGCTTTACCATATCGCTAATAGAAGCTACGAGTTTTTGCCTTTTGCTTTCTGCAGCCCTGATATGAACAAACACTTTGCCGCTCGATGCTCTTACACTAACGTCCCGATCTATTGCTATAAGGGCTGCACGCACTTGGAAGGTTCCCGCCTATCATCACGACTGACATGCTAGTATTACCTCCATTTTGCAGCTAAGCTGTCTTACACTGCTTCATATACCGGTATGCAATGACCAACGTAATCGGTCCCCTCATCATCACTGTATATTTTCAATCCGATAGACTTGTTGATGTCGCATTCGGTAAATATCCTGCACTTACAGTTAATGCACTTTTTCATGTCAAGAAGCGGAACTATGTTTTTCAGCGAATTCTTCTTGTGATCGAATATATGGTCTGAGGCGATAATATCAATTACTCCGCTTACCTCTAAGATATCGTACACTTTCGGTTTTATGCCGCAAAAATAGATGTCTCCATTATTTCTGCGGTACTCGTTTATGATACTCTTAAACGATTCGCACCCCGCTGAGTCTATGTGGTTTATGTTGGATGCAACAACTATGAGTTTGTTTTGTTCCGGATGGAGCGCTCTTAGGTGCGAAATCTGCTCTTCTACATAAGATGTAGCTGCAAAGTACATATGCTACTATTCCAAGCTGAGGGCAAGCGGAAAGACTTTGGTTTGTTACGAACTTACGTGTGATTGGCTCCGGTACTTTGGTGAGCACGGCGGGTTTGGCGGTTTTCTTCAGGTAAAGCCATATCGAAAGAAGTGTGCCAATGTAAATAGCAAACTCCAGTTCAAGAAACAGGACAGAAAGAAACGTAACTACCATAACTGAAGTATCTGAACGCGATACCTTAAATATATCGCCAATGTGGTGAAAGTTTACCAGCTTATAAGCTACAACTAAAATAACTGCTGCCATTGAGGGCATAGGCAAATACGCTACATATGGAGCTATAAGGAGTAAAATCCCTCCGAGTAAAACTGCTGCAAAAACTGCAGCGGCAGCAGTTTTTGCTCCCGTTTGGTAGTTTATACCTGACCGTGTAAAAGACCCTGAACAGGCATATGATGAAAATAACGACCCTACTATATTAGAAAGTCCCTGCCCTATAAACTCTTGATTGCCATCTATCCGCTGTCCGGAATGTAGCGCTATAGATCTGGCAATAGAGACGGCCTCCATCAGCCCAAGTATTGCAACGGCAAGTGCCGGAGTTGCAAGAAGTTTGATTGATTCCAATGAAAAGCCCGACAGTTTGAAGGGTGGAGGCGAGGCGGGCAACGCCCCTACGACACGCACTCCATAGCCATTCCAACCAAGAGATGCCGTTAATACGCTGCCTATAACCATCGCAATCAACATCCCAGGCCACCGTGGTTTTAACTTATGAATAACTATTACCGCTGTGAGAGTCACAGCAGCTATGGTTACCGAGCGGGGATTATACTGCCCGATATTTATGGCAAGTTGTTGTAAGTTTTCCACAAATTCCGGTTTGTTTTTAAATGTAAGGCCAAACACGTGCTTCAACTGGCTTGCAGCGATAAGCAGTGCAGCCCCTGAGGTAAAACCGGTAACCACCGAATGGGAGACAAAATTAATCAGCCCCCCTAGTCTGGAAACACCTAAGGCAAATTGAAATATTCCGGTTATAAACGTAAGAATCATGGCAAGCTCTATGTAATGAGCCGAGCCGGGCTCCGCCATGCCTACCAAAGTGCCAAATATAACGATGGATATGGCCGTGGTAGGCCCTGAGATAAGATGCCTGGAGGAGCCATATAGAGCTGCGACAATTGCCGGAATCATGATGGACGTAATCTATTTTTTCTACGGATTGTCACTATTCATCATGGGCACAGGAATCATTGCCCAACACAAAACCAGCAGTAGTTTTAAAATAGGCAGAATAATCTGGCTGCTGGGCATATTCGGGATTCTTCACGGTATAACCGAGTGGATTCACATGTGGGAATTTGTTAAAGGCCCGTCCAGGTTATTTGATGTTGCCAGATGGACTTTTCTCATTTCATCCTATTTTTTCCTTCTTGATTTCGGCCTCAGGATGTGCCTGAACAATCTCAACACTCATCATAGGAATAGAAGAAAGCAAGATATTTGATTACAACTCGCTCGGCCTTTTAGGAATGAGGGAACGTGTTTCATTGCTTGGCTGGCAAATGGAAATAAAACGCAGATTATCTCATGTAACTACTATTAAGATAATTATTCCTGACACAAGCACAACTCCAGGTGAGCCGCAATTTCCTAACGAAATATCACTTTATGATGAAACAGCCGACAGAATATTTCCAGCTGCTGCCGCAATTGATTAAAGGAGGATACATGATTAAGGTGTTGTTGGTTGATGACCACCCTATAGTAAGGGAGGGAGTTATCAAGATACTGCACAGACTGCCGAATTTAGAGTCTGTAGAGGAGGCTGAAACATCTCAGGATGGTATGGCACTATTAAAAAAATTCACGTTCAGCATAGTTATACTGGACATATCACTGCCGGATAAGAGCGGACTTCTCATGTTGGATCAGATAAAGCAGTGTTATCCAACTTTACCGGTACTTATTTTGAGCATGTATCCGGAGGAGGAGTACGCCATACAGTCAATGAGAATCGGGGCCTCAGGCTACATTACTAAAAAAGCGCTTCCTGAGGAATTACTAAAATCGGTAAACAAAATTGTATCCGGAGGGAAATATATAACCGAAACTCTGGCAGAAAACCTTGCTAATGTGCTCGATATGAGAAGTGAAAAGCTCCACTTTAAGCACCTGACCAAAAGAGAATTCCACATAATGGATATGATTGTGGCAGGCAAGACTCCCATGGAGATTGCCAGTGTGTTAAATCTCAGCGTAAAGACCATTAACACTTACAGGATAAATATATTGAATAAACTGAAAATCAGGGGTAATGCCGAACTTGTAAGATATGCAATGGAAAA
>JADFYB010000291.1 GCA_015233245.1 Nitrospirota bacterium
TGAATAACTCAGTCAATTCTGTAATTATAACGTCTTTTTTGAAATCAGCAGTGGAAAATTCAAATCCGCTCTTAAGGAATTTTATATTATTTTTTGTGAATTTTTTTAATGTTAGCAAATCCTCAGCGACAAAACCAGCATCCTCTGAGGCGATTACCAGTATTTTTTGACCGGAACGCTTAACTAATTCAAGCTTAAGCGCTTTGCAGAGCTGCTTTACTCTTACTACACCCAGGAGATTTTCAACCACATCCGGAACCGCACCAAACCTGTCTCTCATCTCATCCTTAAGGGCAATCAGCGCATCCTCATCTTTAACGGCGGCAACTCTCCGGTAAAAATTAAGCCTGAGCCCGACATCCTCGATGTAGTCCTCTGGTATCAGCGCCTGAATGCGTAAATCCACGGTGGGTTCAAACTCTCGCTCTATAAAAGTTCCCCGCTGCTTTGACACCTCCTCTTCAAGCAGTTCCATGTAGGTGTCAAACCCTAGCGCATATATGTGGCCGGATTGCTGCGGGCCAAGCAGATTTCCGGCTCCGCGGATTTCCATATCCCGCATGGCAAGCCTGAGCCCCGCCCCAAGATAACTTAACTCCTGAATAGCCGTCAAACGCTTCTTAGCATCCCCTGTCATAGAGTCCTCACCCGGAGTAATTAGGTAGGCATACGCCCTCACGTTAGACCTACCCACACGTCCCCTTAACTGGTACAGGTCAGCAAGCCCCATCATATCTGCACGGTTTACAATTATCGTGTTAGCCGAAGGCACATCAATTCCTGAGCCTATTATTGAAGTTGAAACCAGCACGTCTATATCATGCTTCATAAACTTAAGCATCTTGTCCTCAAGCTCACGCTCATGCATCTGCCCATGTGCCACTGCCACAGTGTTATCCGGAAACAACGTCTTTATCATTGCAGCATACTTATCAATGTCGCCTATCCGGTTATGAACAAAAAACACCTGTCCATGTCTGTGAAGTTCACGGCCTATAGCCTCTTTTATTATGTTTTTGTCAAAACTTATCACAAACGTACGCACGGCTTGTCTTTCCTCAGGCGGAGTCTCTATCGTGCTCATTGTCCATATGCCGGAAAGAGACATCTGGAGTGTTCGTGGTATGGGGGTAGCACTAAGTGTAAGGCAATGAACGCCTTTTTTAAGCTCTTTGATTTTTTCTTTCTGCGCCACACCAAAGCGGTGCTCTTCATCTATAATCAAAAGCGCAAGGTTTGGGACATCTACTTTTTTAGAAAGCAGCGCCTGAGTGCCTATAATTATATCCACCTCGCCCTTTGATGCCCGCAGCAGTGCGCCCTCTATCTCTGCCTTAGTCTTAAACCTGCTTATATAGTCAACGCTGACCGGAAACGGTGCAAATCTCTCCTTAAAAGTAATATAGTGCTGCTCACAGAGAATTGTCGTAGGTACCAGAACCATCACCTGTTTGCTGTCAAAGACGGCCTTGAAAGCAGCGCGCATTGCTACCTCGGTCTTGCCATACCCGACATCGCCGCAAAGAAGTCTGTCCATAGGTTTATCGCTTTCCATACTGCGCTTGATTTCCTCCGTTGCGCTCAGTTGATCCACAGTAGGTTCGTAGGGGAAAAAGGTGTCAAACTCCTGGTGCATGTGGGAGTCCGCACTTACGGCAAAAGCCGGTGTGATTTCCCGTTGAGCATAATGAGCAATGAGTTTTTGGGCAAGCTCTTCTATGTTTTTTAGGACTTTGCGCTTTACGGCAGCCCACGTTTTACCGCCAAGTTTATCAAGCCGCGGGACAACGCCCTCTGAAGCGCGGTACTTTTTAACCATCTCTATGCCATAGACGGGCACGTAGAGCCTTGCACCGTCAGCATACTGGATGGCAAGCATGTCGTAGTTAAAATCCTCGGCAGTTTCTCGCCTCAGGCCCTCAAACAGCCCTATTCCATGCTCACTGTGGACTATGTAGTCACCTGGCTTTAAATCATCTGCGGTTCTTAGGATTTCACCTTTTGTTGACCCCCTGTATTTTTTAGGCCTTCTAACCTCGCCAAACAACTCAAGCTCCGTTAACACCAAAAGCCCATCCAGATAAAATCCTCCGTTAAGCGCTCCCGTTACCACAAACAGATTTCCATCGTAATTGGAAAATGCTTTCTGTTCCGGGACAAGAGGTATATCCATAGATACTTCAGCAAAGAGCTCCCCAATACGCTCCGACTGTGAAACAGTTTTGGAGACCAGCATTACTTGAGTGGTTTCAGAGATTGCAGCTATTGCAGCAGGTAGCTCTGATATGTTCTTTCGTTCCTCCGATAGCAATCCTAATCCATTAAGTGAAAGTGCTCCGGCATCTGTTCCCTCAGTGTCAACCGCAATGCCAGAGAGAATCGTACAAGGCGGTGCATTTTTAAAGTCAGCGATAAACTCCATCCCCTTTGTCTTTGCATCATTTATAAAAAACAACCGTTTTGTATCAAACGATTCAAACAGATAACAAGTGCCACCGCTTTGTGAAAGCGGCAGTATGGATTCACTATCTAACTTTTCTATTGTCTTTTGGGTATCAGCATCAAAGGCTCTGACAGAGTCTATCTCATCACCAAAGAACTCAACACGTATGGGGTTTTTTCTACCAGGCGGG
>JADFYB010000292.1 GCA_015233245.1 Nitrospirota bacterium
ATATGTGCAAAGTGCCCGGGATTGAGGCCTCAACCGGCGCCCTTGGGCATGGCCTGCCATTTGGGATAGGGGTGGCAATGGCCGCTAAACTCAATCGTGCCAGCTACAAAGTGTTTGTGTTGCTTGGGGATGGCGAATGTCAGGAGGGTTCCATCTGGGAGGCCGCAATGAGTGCCCCTCAGTTTAAACTGGATAATCTTGTTGTTATAGTTGATTACAATAAAATGCAGGCTATGGATTTTCTGGATAACATCATACCGCTTGAGCCTTTTGTGGATAAGTGGAAAGCGTTTAACTGGACTGTAACAGAAGCTGATGGCCACGATATGGAAAAGCTGATTGAGATCTTTAATTCAACGCCAAAAGTTACCGGCAAACCCACCGTGATAATTGCCCACACGACAAAAGGCAAAGGGGTCTCTTTCATGGAAAACGTACCGATTTGGCACTTCAGAATGCCCAACGAGACGGAGATGAAAACTGCTAAGATGGAGCTTGGGATTATTTAATGAAATAAGGGGGAGGCGAGCTCTGCGATAAATTCTACATAAAGTGTTGTCTTGACTAAAACGCCTGAATTAGCTATAATGGCTACAAGGAGAGAATTTGCATGAAAACAGTAAACGCAACTGAGGTAAAGAACCGTTTTGGCCAGTATCTGGAGACATCGCTTAGTGAGCCGGTAGTGATAGAAAAGACAGGCAGAGCGGTTGCAGTTATGATTTCTATGGCAGACTATGAGCGGTTATCGGCTTTAGAGGATAGTTATTGGGCACAGAGGGCACTTGAAGCAGAGAAGTCAGGGTTTTTGGACCCACAGGAATCGCTTTCAGTTGTGCTTAAAAAATGAATAATGTTAAAACTTCAGATTACAAGGCAAGCAAGTGACTTTTTATATGATCTTGACCCAAAGCAATTCAGACAGGTAACAAGAAAAGTGCTGTCACTGATGGAAAATCCGGAGCAAACCGATTCCGCAGCATTAAAAGGTTATCCATTTAAGAGAGTGGATGTCGGGGAGTATCGAATCATCTACCGGACAGAAGCAGACACCTTAAAAATATCTCTTATCGGAAAATGCAATGACAACGAGATTTATAACATGTTAAAGAACATGGTGAATACCAAATAGGCCTAAAACTATAAGTATGCCCTTGAAAAGACAAAAATAGCAATAACTGACAGGACAAGAAGGACGATCCAAAAGAGTGCCTTTTGGGTTATTTCGACTTGTACCTTGGCAATTTTTACACTGACTACAACAGGGACTTTTACATCAATCCTTTCCAGATTTATGCGTACAGCTATACCACGCCTCTGTTCAGCAAGTTGCAAAGAATCGATTTTTTCCACACCTCTGTTCTTTACATCTGAATCATCTTTCACGACATATCCTTTCACTTAATATACAAACGATTAAGTATAAAGAGAAGAGCTCGCTGAGGATTTTCAAATAAGGATAAGCTCCCGTTCTCTTACTCCTTTGTCGGTCTCCTCACGAAATATAATTTGACTGTTTTCATCGTCCTGTACACTGTCAACAATAAGACCAACTGCAATAAAACGCCTCACAATTTCCGTAAAACTTGTGTTTCTCTTCTTTGCTATTTCCCTTATTTGTTTGTATAAACCGGTTGGTAAAACCAAACTGCATCTTTGTACCGAGTCATCAGTAATCTCTGCTTCAAACAAAACGTCTTTTTGTGCTGCCACCATCTTTCCTGCCGTATTAATTGCCGGGCTACCGGCTTTCATGAATAATCCTCTGCCCATATTAACCTCCTGTTGTGTTTTCCATTGAAAGGCATTTACAAATCATACTTAACTTTAACATAGATTAAGAGCATTGTCAACGCTTTTATTACGCTTTAAATAATAATTTATACACAAATAATATGTATTTTTTGTGTTATTTACGACATGAACGCAGATAATAACTTCTCTCCCCGCTTAAGTTAGACAACAACCCCGCATAAATGATATGATGAGCCATCGTGCACGAGATAGAAATAAAAGAGTTCGGGCCGCTTAAAGACGTAACACTGCCGGTAAAAGACCTGATGCTCTTTATCGGCCCGCAGGCAAGCGGAAAGAGCACGATTAGTAAGGGGATTTATCTTTTTAAATCTTTCAAGGATATTGTCGCTAAGCAGCTTAGAAAAGATGTTGTTTCAGTGGAGGAAACCCGGAGCAATATGGCAAGGAGGTTTGTATCCAGTGTAATCAAATCATTTGGACCAATAATTCTTGATGCTGAAGATTATTTAGCGAGGTACACTTATAAGTCTGATATGTTTATAGACTTTGTGCATGGTGCAGCAGGTTTCAGTAAAAACATGGTTTACAGTCTTAATGAAATAATAAGAAAAAGGGAAGCCATAGGCAAAGATTTTGCGGAAATAGATGGTAGGTTAAAGACTGAATTATCCTCAGTTGAAATCAGCAGTTTAAGAGAGGAAAGACAGCAGTACTTAAACCAATTAGAGAAAGAGGTTGAGGAGTTATTTGACGACCATACTATCCCGATTTATATTCCTGCATGCAGAAGCTTTGTGACGGTAGCTGCGGAGCAAATACTAAAAATATCACTTGATGCACTTTATTATCTTATGAGTGAACACATTGGCAGAAT
>JADFYB010000293.1 GCA_015233245.1 Nitrospirota bacterium
CATCCCCAAGTTTTCGCCTGAGGTTTTTAACGTGTGCATCCACTGCCCTGTCTGAGCCTTCAAAATCATATCCCAGTGCTATACTTAACAGTTGCTCACGGCTGAGCACTCTGCCGGGATGCTCAGAGAGTGCTGTAAGTATCTTGAACTCAGTTTGAGTTAAGGGTAAAACAGTGCCGTTTAAACTTGCCATTTGCTTATCAATCAGAAGACATCCGTTATTAAAAGAAGTTGCAGCGTTTCTGTTACCTGAACGCCTAAGATGTGACTTCACCCTTGCCATTAACTCCCGGGGGCTGAAGGGTTTTATAACGTAGTCGTCTGCTCCTGATTTAAACCCCTTTAAGATGTCCTTTTCATAGCTCTTTGCCGTCAGCATTATTATGGGGATGTCTGAATTTTCTCTTACTCTTACTGCTATGTCTTCACCGTCCATATCGGGAAGCGTGAGATCAAGGATGATTAAATCAGGGCTGTGGCTCATCATGTTAAGGCCATCAGAGCCGGTTTGGGCATATAACGCCTCATAGCCCTCCTTTTTAAGATACATGATTACAATTTCGGCTATGTTTTTTTCGTCTTCTATTAGTAAGATTTTTTTCATTTAGGAGTTAAACAAGTTTATCATCTATATTATAAAAAGACAAGAAATTTATTTCCCTGTCCTGAAGCCCTTAATTACATGAACCAATTTCCAGATATCCAGTGAGGTAAGGGCATTATTCCATGCAGGCATACCGTAAGCTTTTGAACCGTGTGAAATTAAATTATAAATTTCACCATCCGTACTACCGTGCCTGAACTTCCCGGATGTAAAATCAACAGCTTTCATAGTCTCCCCACTGCCGTTGCCTCTACTGCCATGACATGCGGCACAGTGGGCTGCATATAGCGATTTACCCTCCTCCAACGCTTTAGCGTCAGGCTTTACAGGGTTTTTTAGTTTTTGATACTTTTTATGGCTATGAGCACCACTTAGATGACCATCCGAGTTTTCCTCATGAGCATACACAAAAACAGATGTCATTAAAACCAAAGTCAACACTGTAATCAGTACCGTTTTTCCAAAACTATTCATAAACTGTGTAACCTCCTTATTTTTCTAAGACTTCTGCAAGAAATATTTGTTTTAACTCAAACTACTGTCTATTATAAGAAAAAAATGTGAATAAATTATGAATTTTCTCCTCTTTAATAAAGACTAATTGTATTCATATTTTATTCATAATTGAGTGTTACTATGAATCATTGTCTAAGAAGGAGGGGGCAATAGGACAATATCAGTTGTTTTGTAAATAAAAAAAATATAGGAGGTTTCAATGAAAAATGTTAATTCAGTAAGGTTGTTTCTGATTTTGTTAGCAATAACTGTAACAACTCTAATGGTAGGAGGATGTGCCGGGTTAGAACAGGCACATCATGAATATTTGATGAAGGGAACTATCTTAGAAAAAACAGGCGATGAGGTGTATCTTTGTATAGGTACTAAAGATGGAGCTCAGGTTGGCCAGGAATTGAACGTGTATCTAACCAGAAGAGTTATCGGCAAGGGCACACACACAGATTGGGAGCGTGTGTTTACGGGAAAAGTAAAAATCACGGAAATTGTTGATGAACATTTTGCAAAAGGTAAGGTTATCTCTGGAACAGTTAAGGAAAATGATATAGCCGAATTGTGATAATGTTTATTGCCTATGTAGATAACTCCGTTAATAGAAAAACTGGATTCCTGCTTTCGCAGGAATGACAGAAACAGATAATCCCATCCTCTGTCATTCCCGCCTACGAGCGGGAATCCAGTCCCTTTTTCTACTTTGAAAAACATAGAAACATGCCTACTTAGAAACCTGAAAACACTCTGCCGGAATTAACTCCGTAAACATTTAAACTTTTTAATGCAGCCTCACAGAAAATTCATAATTTATTCACAATTGTGTGATAGGATAATAATAGATTAAAAAACAAAAACAGGGGGTACAACAAAATGAGAGTTTCTAAAATTAAGTTTCTGACACTGTCGTTACTGATGATTTTAGTCTTATCATTAGCTGTTTATGGTAGTGGTATGGCAATGATGGGTGGTGGCGGCGGTTCTCAAGGCAATGGTGGTGGCATGGGCAATGGCGGTGGCATGGGCAATGGCGGAGGTATGGGCAATGGTGGTGGCATGGGCAATGGCGGAGGTATGGGCAATGGCGGAGGTATGGGACATCAACCCCCACCTGATAATAGAACAGGTTCAGATATGGGAAATGGCCACTTATATTAGTCGTATAACTCTGCTGAATATATAAAAATCCCTCTATGAGCAGTCTTTTAGACTGCTCCGACTGGGGTTAGTTTTCACCTTAAAATGCCCAGTCATAGTCCTCTTCCTCTACGACTTTTTCCTGTCCGGAAATGTAATATGTGGGATCATATATTTTTATGCCAAGCTCAATGGCTGCTGCCTCATCGGCGCCAAAGATAGAGGCATAGTCGCCGTGAAATCCATCACAAATCCCTTGAACTGAACACATTTTACACTTAGCTGAATAACAATAATCACACTGGCTTGTCCTTACCAGCGCATTGTCTCTGTAAAAGTCCTCCTCACGGTTGCCTCTGCCCATT
>JADFYB010000076.1 GCA_015233245.1 Nitrospirota bacterium
CTTCTGATGAACTCATTGGAGTGTTTTGTTTTGAATCATATTTTCACGGTGGGAGTTATTGTTTATCCCTTTAGCATTGTAAACTAATATTGCTGTACAGTGCACATTTTTACTGACAGAGTATTCATTCTAAAAAAATATTAATACTGAGTTGCGGTCAAAGAAAAAATTAAGTTACAGAAAAATGAGGAGATCGCTACGCTGCGCTCGCAATGACGGCGTGGGTAGTGCCTTTCTATCCGTCATTACGAGGAGCGGTAGCGACGTCGTAATCTCCTCCTTTATTATTCTTACAATGGAACTATGTATAAGCCCTCAATCGGTCAGCAGATAAAGTTTGTTGTCATGAATAACAGTAATTTTATCACAATATAAACCCGATACCCTAATCAGTTTTTGGATATTTGTCAAGCTCCGTTCTCACTTCATATGGTAAAGTTCTCTGCCCCATAGTCACATTTATACCAAAATAATTCGATGGAAATATTGTCTGTTCACCATTAGAGTCATACCATTTATATTCATAACGATGTACCTGGACATACGAAATTTCAGCCGTTTTATGATTATAGAAACAATCACCTATTGTTAATAAAGTAGCGTTTGAAATGCTAAGTGTTTCGTCAACCGGAGTTACTTTATAAGTGAAATTAAAAGAAATGAATAATATTTCACTGTTTTCAGTGACAAATGTTTCAAATACATGGTTCTCTAGTGTAGATAAGATAAACTCTATATCTTTATTTGCTTTAACTATATTCAGATCACCTCTAATCTTAGAATCTATTTCTTTATTTATTTTATCTCTCATTATTGGATAATCTATAGGAGGTAATAATTTTTTTAATTCTGGAAGGCATGAGTCTATATTTTCATGAATAATGACGTTTTTACCTTCTTTCAAATTATCTTTCAGGGATTTATGTAAACCCTCTTTATATGAACGGCTTTTATAAAATGCTTTATCGCTTGTTATAAAATGAACGTCGTTTTCCTCTGATATACATAGTATTGCCTCCCATATTGCTGAATCCTTATATTGTTGGTTCTCTTTACCGTTGGGAGGCGTTTCATCTACAACTCGCCTGAGAGCGTTTTTTGCGTGAGAGATCGTAAATGGAATTCTATATAACAGTTGCTTTTGTTCTAGAACGCTAAATTGTTCATCTACTGATTTCTTAAAATCATCCTCAGTTGGTAATGATAGTTCAGGGATACTACCTGTAATCATTTGAATATACCTCATATTTTCCCTTATCTCTTCTATCTTTTCTGCTCCGTATTTAACTATATTCTTTTCGATTTCATATTCAATAACCTCAGGCAGTCCTATTTTAGCTCCAATAATTCTCGATAAATGATATTTTAGAGTGCATCCGCTGTTACTCATTAACATTTTATCACTAAACCAAATATTAGTATCAATTACTACACAAATATTTTTATTGATTTTATCTTGAACTTGGTTATCCATTGGATTTGTTTTACTGCGCAAACAGTATCTTTTCTTTAAGTGCTGCAACAGGGGCAAAAGTCATGCGGTGGATTTCGCAGGGGCCGTGCTCCTTGATATTAGCCATGTGCTCTTTTGTTCCATAGCCCTTATGCCGTATAAAGCCATACTGTGGATATGTCTTATGATAGCCTCTCATAATGGAATCTCTCACAACCTTTGCAACAACCGAGGCTGCGGCAATTGAAGCGCTCTTTTCATCACCTTTTATGATTGATACCTGTTTAATGTCAATGTCTTTAAGCTTTACTGCATCTATTAAAAGCAACTGCGGCCTTACCGGGACATCCGCAACCGCTCTTTTCATAGCCGCACGCGTGGCATTTAATATGTTTACGCTGTCAATCTCCTCGTTTGTTGCCATGCCTACTCCAATACCAACCGCCTTGTTGTAAAGCAATTCCTTAAATATCCGATTTCTGGCAGCTTCGGTCAGCTTTTTGGAGTCGTTTAAGCCGTCAATATAAAAATCCTCAGACAGTATCACACATGCAGCAACAACAGGGCCCGCAAGCGGCCCCCGCCCCGCTTCATCTATCCCGCCTATCAGGGTATGTCCCTTTGTAATATATTCCCTGTCGAAGTTAAACAGGCTTAACATCAACTCGCTTTATGCTGCTGATCCCGTCCCTTTTCCTTGATTTTTGCGTCTTTGCCTTTCTTTGATCTAAGATAGTAGAGTTTTGCCTGTCGTACATCCCCTCGTCTGATGATCTCGATTAGTTTTACTATAGGTGAATGCAGTGGAAATATCCTCTCCACACCGACTCCAAACGATACCTTGCGCACCGTGAAGGTCTCCCTTACGCCGCCCCCGTGACGAGCTATCACAACCCCCTCATATGGCTGCACCCGCTCCTTGTCACCCTCCACCACTCGCACATGCACTCTTACCGTGTCCCCTATATTGAAAACAGGTATGTCACCTTTTTTGTGCGTCTCCTCAAGTGCCGATAAAAAATTCATCTGTGTATCTCCTCCTTAAGTTGTTCTAAAATCTCTCTGTCTGCTTCTGTTAACTCAGCACAATTTACCATATCTGGTTTATGTAAAAGGGTCTTTCTTAACGATTCCCTCTGCCGCCAATTCTGGATAAGCCTGTGATTACCGCCTATTAACACCTCAGGCACTTTCATTCCCATAAACTCGGCAGGCCGTGTATAGTGCGGGTAGTCAAGGAGCCCGCTTGTAAAGGATTCCTCCTCCTTTGAACGCTCATCACCCAACACCCCCGGCAACAGCCTGCACACAGCGTCTATTATAACTAATGCGGCTAACTCCCCGCCAGTCAGTACATAGTCGCCAATAGACATTTCCTCATCAACAAACTCCACCACGCGCTCATCCACGCCCTCATACCGCCCGCATATCAGAGTCAGATTTTTTCCACAATTGGCTAACTCCTCTGCCACACTTTGTGTAAAAACTCTGCCTCCAGGTGACAAAAGCACTACATGGCCTTGCGTTGCCTCACCATTTGCAGCCTCTGCCCTGAGACTCATCAGAGCGTCATATATGGGCTGCACTTTTAGTACCATTCCAGGGCCTCCGCCAAACGGATAGTCATCCACACACAGATGCTTATCCGTTGTAAAATCCCGGATGTTAACCGCTTTCACCTCTGCCCTGTTAGCGGCAATTGCCCGTTTTATTATACTTTCCCCTGCGTAATACTCTATGAGGCCTGGGAAAATTGTCAGCACATTAAACCTCATCCCTGAAGCAATCCCTCCATTACCTCTATCGTAATGGTTCCTTTTGTCAGATTTATTTCCTTTATCACGTCCGCTATTGCAGGAATTAAATGTTCCTTACCATTACCCTCTACCACATACACATCATTGGATTTAACATCCAAAATATCTGCCACTGTGCCCACATGCTCTCCGGTTATTGAGATAACTTCAAGGCCGATTATTTCGTGGTGATAGTAATGCCCCTCCGAAAGTACCGGCAAATTATTTTCATCAATTTTAATCAGAGCTCCGGCAAATTCACGCGCGCGCTCCGGCGTCTCTATGCCGTAGAGCTGCACTATAACGCCGTTGGTTCCATCCCTTATGGACTCCACACGCATTTGCTCAACGGAACCGGCTCTTTCGATAAAAAATGTCTCCATATCAGAAAATGCCAGATCCAGCACTGCCTTCATCTCTCCTTTAAGTCCATGAGGCTTTAACAGCCTCCCAACCTCTACATATGCCACACACATTACCCCTTTTAAAACCAACGGGCAGCGCTCAAACACTATTCAGGGCTGCCCGTCAGAAACACGTTTATTGAGACGCTTTATTATTCGAGAATTTCCAGTACGGAACGCTTACCTATTTTAGTTCCGGAGGCTGAGAGTATTGTCCTCATTGCACGGGCTGTTTTCCCCTGCTTGCCAATTACCTTACCCAGATCGCTTGCAGCCACTCTTAATTCAAAAACCGTTGTCTTTTCGCCGTCAACCTCTTTTACAGAGACCTCCTCCGGCTTATCCACAAGTGCTCTTGCCATAACCTCAACTAGTTCTTTCATCATACTATGTCCACCTCCAAAATGTATCAGGCTGTTTGCAGTTGTACACCAGCCTTCTGTAATAGCTTTTTAACGATATCGGTAGGCTGAGCGCCATTACCAAGCCATTTCTTAATACTCTCCACATCCAGGGTCACTGCAGAGGGCTCCTTCAGAGGGTCATAATTTCCCACTATCTCTAAAAACCGTCCATCACGCCGTGTTTTGCTGTCTGTCACCACAATCCTGTAAAATGGCCTCTTATGTGCTCCCATTCTCGTCAAACGTATCTTTACCAATGCTGTACCTCCATTTTCTGATTACATATTTTAGTATAATTTCTCACGTAAGTAAAGGTTTTTTTTATATGTATCTAAAAGGGCATAAAATCAGGCATCTTAAAACCTTTCTTTCCCTTAAACATTTTCATCATTTTCTTCATATCTTTGTACTGCTTCAACAGGCGGTTAACATCTGCCACTGTGGTGCCGCTGCCTTTTGATATCCGGATTTTTCTGCTGCCGTTTAATATATCAGGGTTTCTTTTTTCTTTTTTTGTCATTGAGTTTATCATAGCCTCAATTCGTACAAACTGTTTTTCATCAACCTCGACGCCTTTCATCCTGTTAAAACCGGGGATCATGTTAAGAAGATTCTGAATGGGGCCCATAGAGCGTATTTTACTCAACTGGTCTCTTAAATCATCAAGCGTGAAACTATCGGTCAGAAGCTTATCTTTGAATTTTTCGGCATCTTTTTCATCAAAAGTCTGTTGGGCTTTTTCTATAAAACTGAGCACATCCCCCATGCCAAGAATTCTTGAGGCAATACGTTCCGGGTAAAACGGCTCAATCATATCTATTTTTTCACCGGTACCGATAAACTTAATAGGTTTTCCTGTGACTTCACGAATGGAAATGGCAGCGCCTCCGCGAGCGTCTCCATCCATCTTGGTAAGTACTATGCCGTCCACTCCGATTCTTTCGTTAAATGTATGAGCTATATTTACAGCATCCTGCCCTGTCATTGAATCGGCCACAAAGAGGGTCTCTGTGGGCAGCACTGCGTCTTTTATGTCTTTAAGCTGCCCCATCAGCTCGTCATCAATGTGAAGGCGTCCGGCAGTGTCAACAAATACAATGTCTCGCGCCTCTTTTTTAGCCACTGTTATTGCATCTCTGCAAACTTTAACAGGATTTTTTTCCTCTTTTGAGAAGAACACAGGCACACCAATTTGTTTACCAAGGGTTATAAGCTGATCAATTGCAGCAGGGCGTTGAAGGTCAGCGGCAACCATCATGGGACGCCTGCCCTGGGTTTTAAAATGAAGTGCAATTTTTGCTGTTGTGGTTGTTTTACCTGAGCCCTGCAGCCCCGCCATCATTACCACTGTGGGAGGATTGGGTGAGAGACGGATTTTCTCGTTTTCTGCCCCCAGAAGGAGACAGAGCTCATCATTTACTATCTTTACTACCTGCTGGCCAGGCGTCAGGCTTTCCAAAACCTGCGCGCCAAGCGACTTTACCTTTACCCTCTCGACAAAGCCCTTAACGACTTTAAAGTTTACGTCAGCCTCCAAAAGAGCCAGACGTATTTCTTTCATGGCTATATCTATATCACCGGAGGTTAAAAATCCCTTACCTTTTAACCTCTTAAAAACAGCCTCTAATTTCTCATTTAAAGAAGCAAACAAGCAACCCTGCCTTTACCGTTACTATCCGGTACTTGTATCGATCTCTTACGATAGTCCACAGTTGTTCAACCCTAACCTGTAACTCAGATGCCCCACAACCCGTTGCTCACAAAGAGAGCTTGCCTGCTCACACACACAAAGCTAACCAAGAAGTGTTTGAATCTTTTCCTTAAGCTGTGCTTTGGGTACAGCCCCTACAAGCTGGTCTATCTTATCACCGTTACGGAAAAACATCAGGGTTGGTATCCCCATTATTTTGTACTTACTGGCAACATCGGGATTTTCATCAGTGTTGAGCTTTACGACCTTCATTTTCCCTGTAAATTCCTTTGCTAACTCCTCCACAATAGGAGCTACCATCCTGCATGGACCGCACCACACTGCCCAGAAGTCAACAAGCACCAGGCCTTGCGTCTTTAGCACCTCAGATTCCCACGTAGCCGTTGTTGCGGCAATCACTCCTTCTGCCATATACACTCCTCCTTATATAATTTCACTGTAAAACCAAAATATATCATCATCAAAAATCAATTCCAACTTTGATTATATTTATTAACGCAAGCATTTGTCAAACAATTTTTTAATATTGAAATAACTTTATTTAAATCACCTTGCAAGGAGTGCTAACCATTGACAGTATCTTCAATTTTCTGTTATTTTTACCAATGATTTGGCATAAAAGAGCGCTTTGTGTTTTTGTCGCCATAGTGTCGGCCACTCTTATTGCCGGCAACAAAAGCGCAAATGCCTTTGACTTTAAAGGGCTACAGCCGGTTCAGCCAAATGGAATATTTTCCACCTTCTCAGCATCCATAAATGAGCAAGGCTCAGCCGCATTAGGGGTTGAACTGGAGCAGTCCGTAGATCCCACGTTTTATAGAATTACCAGTTCTTTGTCATATTCACTGGCAAACACAGTGGAGTTTGACGCCACAGTGCCTTTTAGTATGAAAACTAATGAATACGGTTTTGAAGACGCATCTATTGGCTTAAAAACGCTTCTGTTTGAGGAGAAGGAACTGCGGCCTGCTATTGCTATACTTGGGATTATCTCAGCGCCCTCAGGCCAAAATGAGATAACCACAAATGGCAGATATGGCGGAGGGCTTATTTTATCTAAGAAGGTGGGACCATTCAGAACACACCTAAATGCACTTTATTATGTGCCATTTAAAGAGGACCTCAGAAATGAGATAGATATCCTGCTTGGCTCAGATTATCCAATTGCCCACAATCTGAACCTGCTTACAGAGCTGTATCTTAAGAAAAGCTATTATGTTAACAGTTTTGATTATTTTGAGGGCCGTATCGGCTACAGGTTCAGGCCTCTGGATTTTTTGTACACAACATTAGGGGTAGGGTATGATTTTATGAGAAGCAGGCCGGATGTCAGGATCTTTTTGAATTTCACTGTTGTGTATCCGCACAAAGAGCCGGTCTATAACAGAATATACGAAGAGGAACAATAATGTTTGATCTGGGGATGCAGGAAATACTTGTCATTTTTGTGGTGTCACTGCTTTTGTTTGGTCCTAAAAATATGCCGGAGGTAGCAAAAAACATCGGCAAATTTATTAGATATTTCAGAAAAATGTTCGATCAGATAAAGGAACAGATAAATGATGAGATACAAGAAGACACAACGCCTTTAAAAGAGGAATTTGATAAGATAAATAAAGACTTCCTAAAATCCGTGCAAGAGTTTCACTCTGAGCACAAACCCTTTGAGTATCCATCTGTTGATAGTATCATTAAAAAACCTGAAGCTACACCACCAACCTCTCACCCTGATACAACAAACCAGGAATCTTCAGACACTACAGCTAAACCACATCAGGATACACATTCTGAAACAAAAACTGAAAACAAATGAGGAACTCGTGACAGAACAACCGCAACAGCCTGAACCGCTGCCGGAACAGCAACAGAAAAAGATGTCTTTCGTTGACCACCTTGGTGAATTACGAATGAGGTTAATAATTTCATCTGTAACAATACTGGTAATTTTCGTTGTAGTCTTTAACTACTCTGAGTTTCTGTTTAAAATCCTTGTGCTGCCTATGGAACAGAGTTTGGTTTTTAAAATGCAGATGCCGTTTATATTTTTTGAAGCTAAGACTACACAGGCTGTAAAGCTGGTTTTTTTGGAGCCAGCCGAGGCTTTCTGGATGCACATAAAGCTTTCCATGCTGGCCTCGATAGTGTTAGCTTTGCCGGTTTTATTCTCTCAGTTGTGGCTTTTTATCTCTCCCGGGCTTTTGCCTAAGGAAAAAAAATATGTGCTCCCGTTTATCTTTTCTGCAACAGTTCTCTTTTTATGTGGGGCATTTTTTTGTTTTATTATAGTGCTTCCGTTTGCTCTTGGGTTTTTACTTACCTATAAGACCGAGCATATGACTCCGATGATTTCAGTTGGCAACTATGTGGATTTCACGATGAAGTTTATCCTTGCCTTTGGCATAATATTTGAGATGCCAATAATCATTATAGTTTTAACAAAGCTGGGTATAGTTACACCCGGGTTTCTTAAAAAGTACAGAAGACATGCCATAGTTTTGGCTTTTATAATAGCCGGTATTGTTACTCCAACCCCTGATGCCTTTAACCAGACCCTGATGGCGGTGCCTATGATAGTGCTCTATGAGGTAGGGATTTTTATGTCGCAGTTTTTTATAAAAAAGCCGGATGAAAATGTTACACAAGATGTAGTTAAAAGTGAAACGAAAACTGAGGGAGAAAAGTGAAACTGATTATTTGTGGGGGTTCATCCGCCTATTCTTTTTTCTGAAGCTGTCCATCCATAATATCAATAAGTGTGCTCACGCAACTACCATAGCTTTCATAGTCTGCCGTACAAGTGCCTGTCATCTCTGCCTGTATTAAACACTTTTCTATTAATCCTGTGTGCCCCTCAGTGGGTTTTGCCCCAAGGACTTTCCAGTGCTCCTCTGTTTGAAAGCTTTTTTGCTTTAACTCATCTGCTATGTGAGCAAGCAAAGCCTTAAAAAATGGATGTGTACTGTCATGCAGCCCCAGTGATTCGGCATAGTCGCTGCAACGCTTTGTAGATTCCCCAACGTACTTGTATATGATTCTGGATATTAATTCAACAATCAGGTACTCTGAGTTATTGAGATCGCGCAGCAGGGCTTCTGAGTCTTCAGACTTAGAAAACCGCTCTTTGATTTCAGCCCTGACCTGCCCAAGGGAGGCATTTACTATCAGGCCGGCTAACTTAAAATATGACACTGTACGGAGATTATCCCGTATTAGCCGCACTCGCTGCTTTTCTTGCTTAAGGTGTTCACGCCGTTCGGTCAGTCTTATTCCAAATATGTACAGTATATGCTCTTTGGTGCGTTCGTTTTGAGGTAAATCAAGGGACTGAAGCAATGCGTTAAAATTAGCATCATTTTTACACCTTTCCAAAGCCTTCATGACACTTTCGTAATTAGCCATAAAGTCACCCTCTTCTATCTGTCTCTTTAGTTTATCGCTGCGATGTTGTACGGTAAGCATTTTTTTTATAGCATTATTGCGTGCATCTCGTATAACCTTTATTAATTTATACGCTTTGTCGGTTTCCATCTTAGCATGTTGAGAGCTTTTAGAAAGCCCCTCAAGAATTATACTTTCGATATTTTCCGTCTCTTCAACGTTGTATATTACAGGGTTACAGTGATGGAGAATTTCGGCCACGGTCTTCCATGCAAAAGCTGTATTGGAGGCGTACTCGGTGTTTAAAAAATCCCGCATATAAAACTGAAAATACAGCACCCCTATATCACCAAGATTTTCCGGTGTGAGCACGTACTTCTTTATGGTTTCACTTATGGCCTCAACTATAGGCTCTTCATACATCCGTGGATGGCTTCTCAGATGCTCCCTTTTGTCTCTGTGAAATATCGGGCGCCCCTTAGTCCGGCATTCGCCGCCGGTTTTCTGAATCACAAACCTTTCATCTCCCTCACCGATTATTTCAAACCGTGCATTAGCCTCACGCAAAAGGCCAATTGGCCCAAATATTCGTTCAAACCGTTTTAAATCCGTTACAGCAGTATAGACTCCTATCGGCGAAATATAAACGGCTTGCTTTAACGCTCCTTCATGTTCCTTTATCTCAATTATGGTGGCACGCGGACAGAGCCCGGGCAGGAGCAAAATCTTCTTTTTCCGAGCAAATCCAAAACACCTTACAAAGTACCTGAGGTAATTGCGCGTAGTGCCAACTATGTCCTTGCTGCCGTCTGTCCCATAAGAGTAAAGAATGCTGTCAGGAGTTGGTTCAAAAGTAATCCCTTGCCGTGACATTACAGTAAGCACATCGGAAATGCCGATTAAATCATCCAGTTTCTGTAGTATTTCGCTCTCTGTGCTGGCATCCCCTGATATTTGCACACATGCCTCTGTCAGGTAGTAGATTTTTTCCCACTGGCTGTTAAGACTCTCCTCGGCTATTTTCATAATTGGCTTACCGTACATTGACCACACCTGTGGGTCGGATATAAAGCTAAACGCTGGAACTACACTTTCTGTACCGCTAAAGCTATAGTAATCTATTACTTCAAAGTGTATGGAAAGCTCATCAGGAACTCCGGTTGCTATGGTCTCACGGATTTTTTCTACGATGCCTCTGTCTATTAATTTTTTCATAATAGCGCAGGCAAATATCTCTGAGGCAGGGGATATTGCAACCTTATTTGCGTGCCTGTGCCAGTACCGCAGGCGCACTTTGATATCTTTCATAAGACGGCAAAATTCCATCGCCCGCTGTCTTTCCGACAGTGACTTTTTGGGACTGTCATCACTAAGAAGCACACTGTATTTTTCAAAAAGAAACAACACACGGCGCTTTTGCATATCCTCAAGGAAATCATCAAAACTGTACTTCTCAGCTCCCATAATTTTCTCTGACACTATGGCAAGTGATTTCAGAAATCTCTTAAACTCATCTTCGTCTATGTACCCTGGGTCGTTAAGCCTTTCAACGGCAAGAGTTTCAATCCCTGACTGAAGGGATTCCGTAAGAGCAAGAAAGTTTTCCAATGCAAGCTCCTGTAGAGTTTCCACGATGTAGTTGCCATCGAGTGTTTTTTGCCCAAGACGCTCGAAGTGCTGTTTGGTAACGATGGTACTATCCATGGGGTTTTCATTCGGGAGGGCGTTCATAGCTGAGTCCCTCCTCTGGCTCATCGCATGGGCATGGAACGAGGGTGTTGTAGCTCCGCCAAGTTCTGAGGAATTAATAAAAACATGGAACCCGTCAAGGAGTTTACCCAGTCTGTTTCTATAAACGTTTAATACAGATACGAGTACGGAGTTGCACTCTATCCATGATTTATCTGACATATCAGATATGGCCTTTGTAACGCTTTCAGCCAGCATAAACATGAGGTCTGCGACATATCTGTCGGTTTTATCTACGGCTATAACGGCAGGGGTAGTGCCGTGGGCGTTAGAGAGCTGCGCTCTTACTCTTTGAAGATTATTGAAGAGCTCCTCTCTTTGGTCAATAGTTAACGGCTCACTGACAAGGGAGTACTTAACCAGATAATTAACCATAATGTGAAATGTGCCGACAAGGTCCGCGTCAACCGTCTTTCCCTCAGCCTGAAGTTTGAATGCGCCCTTTAAGTCAGCAATCCGCTGTTCCAAAATTGTGGTAGTTTCAGGATAAATCCGGAAGACATCGGCGGTTTTTTTCATATAACTTTCCAGAAACGCCCACATCACAGAAATGCGGGGAATCAATGGATGCGGAATCAGTTCTGTAAAATTCCGCTGCTTTTCAGCAAACATAGGAGCCGTCCGCACCACTTTGACAGGATACGATGCCCCCTCGTATTTTTTAATCGCTTCGCTGTGTTCTTTTGCCATGTCTTATGAGCACACCATGGCAGCATGAATGGACTCTGAGCGCTCTGCGCCACAAAACAGCTCCACAATTTTAAGGGCAAACTCTATTGCCGTGCCAGCTCCCTGGCTTGTTACCACTTTGCCGTCAATCACGACACGGTCTGTTTTAGAAACCGTGGTGGCTTTGATTTTATCCTGAAAAGAGGGATGGCTCGTAGCTGTTTTTCCGTTAAGCACTCCTGCCTCAGAAAGTACAAATGGTGCCGCACATATAGCGGCAGTATATTTGCCATCATTGTACATACTGGAAACTATTGCTTTTACGCGGGGATCTGCGGCAAGATTCATTGTCCCTGGCATTCCACCGGGTAAAACCACCATATCAAAATTCCCGGCACTAATGCTTTCCAGCGTACAGTCAGGTATTACCTTAACCCCCCTTGCGCTTGTAATAAAACCCTCCTTTAACCCAGCAACTACGGTGTTTATCTCAGCACGCCTTAATATATCTATTACCGCTACCGCCTCTATTTCCTCAAACCCCTCTGCTAATATCACTAACACAGATGCCATATCAGATGCTCCCCCTTTACAAGAGTATTTAATAATAAGCGTTATTTTAATATAAATTCGTTCGATATTAAAACCCATGGCGCATTAGTGCTATAATGAACAGCTCTACTTGACTTTAATTTATAAATCATTTTACGCTTTATAAATAAAGGCAGCAGGGGTGTGGAATCATTAAACTAAATATCATCGGTGCGGCAATTTTCCTTTTAACGTTGTTCGGCTGTAATAACACACAGAAATACTTACCGATTACTTTATCTAACGATATTTTTGAAGTTAGCGTTGACAATATAAAAGAGAAAACTCCGGTTTTTTACGCTTATAACGACAATGGAAAGACTATAAAGTTTTTTGTGGTCAGAGTGAATGGCAAAGTCAGGTCATACTTTGACGTTTGCAATTCCTGTAAGGCCAAAAATCTTGGATACAGAACTTATGAGGCAGGAGTTGAGTGCCGTGCCTGTCTTATCAGAATACCATACGAGGAACTTGAAACAGGAATTGGCAGCTGCTACCCCTATCACCTCAAAGGAGAGGAAAAAGACGGCAAATACGTTATTTCAAAAGAAGAGATACTAAAGGCGAATGAATATCTGTAATGGAATTTAAGTAAGTAGTAATCCGCAGATGTACCCAGATAAAAAAATATCTGAAAATCTGAACCATGATTAAACTGATTAAATGACGGACTATGATTTCCTGCGTTGGTGCAATCTTGTAGATTGCACCACAGTGTTTCCTCATTTGACCTCAGGGCAGGACTATCTGTAAATGTCTTTTCTGTGGCCAATATTTAGTACAATAATATCATCATTTTCTATAGTATAAATTACTCGCCATTGACCAACCGGTAATTTGTAACAACCCTTTAAAGTACCTGTAAGAGACAATGCTATAGGATTTTCATTTAAAGATTCGATTTTACTGATTACTCTGTCAACTATTGATCTGTCAAGTTTTCTTAAATCAGATTTTGCTCGTCTGCTCAATACTATGTTCTTCAAGTTCTCTTTTAACCTCCTCAAGAGACGTATAACCTTCTTTATCATTCATAGAATAGAGAACTTCATTTACAAACTCATCTTTCATTTCAAGCCCATAGTCAGGGTCTAAAAGCTTGCCAACCACTCGTTCAATCAAGGTCTCCAATTGATCTACCGTCATATCTGCTACTTTCACCTAGTGTACACTCCTTTTTTCAATGTTTAGTGTAGTATAGTATATAATAAAACAGTGCGGTGTTGCCATATTGTTTCTGAACCATGATTACATTGATTAAATGACGGACTATGATTTCTTAATGGATTTCATCTGCACCTACCACTGCACTATCCCTTAATCATAAGTATTCCTAATAACCATAGTTCAGACAATCCCCCACAATCAGCGGTCAAAATTTGCAAAATAATCTAAACATAACCTATGGAAAACAATTTACATTGGATATCTCAATTAGGGGTTGAATTAAGTGGAGACCTATGAAGCGCTTTTATAACAAGTGCTATTGATAAAAAACCTGGGGTCAAGCGAGCTGGCTCCCTTTTGGAGGAGGTTTTAAGGGAGAGGGCAAAGCCCTTTCCCTTATTATTCTACCTTACTGCTGTTGTTGAATAGCCGTGAATTTCCAGTCGTTTGTATTGGTGTCTCTGA